>JBKPRV010000225.1:0-8713 GCA_046734715.1 Actinomycetota bacterium
GCGTCGGCCTCGGCATCGGGGGGCGGATCGGGGTCGCGGCGGGCCGCCCGCAGGCGGTCGACCGCCCCCGGGAGGGCGAACTGGGCGGCCCCCAGACCGGCCACGAAGTAGCCCCGGCGGATGCGGCCCTTCTCCTCCAGCGCCCGCAGCACCGGGTAGACCCCGGCGAACCCGCCCTCGGTGCCCTCCCCCAGCGCCGCCTCGCGGGTGAGGACGCCGTAGCGCTCGACCAGCTGGGCCGCCCGGGCGTGCGCCAGCTCGGTGGGCGACGGCCGCGGGTCCAGCAGCGGCGCCACCAGCGACCAGCGCCCGGCCGCCGACGGCGGGCCGAGGCGGGTCAGCCGTCCGACCGCGGGACGCCGCCGGCCGGCCGCCTTGCGGACCTTGCCGCCGACGAACGAGCGCAGCGGGGCCAGCGAGTCGTTGGTGACCATGCCCGCCCACACCAGGTCCCACAGCGCGGCCCGCACGCTGGCGTCGTCGTAGGGAAGGTCGGCCTGCTGCACCGCGAGGACCAGGTCGCTCCAGAACGAGGCGCCGCGCTGCTCCAAGCGATCGAGCAGCGCTTGGTGGAGGGCGCCGTCGGGCAGCTCGTCGGCCTCCGACGCCGAGGGGACCAGCAGCCCGGCCTGGTCGCGGAACACCAGCCGCACCCGTCCGTCGGTGGCCCCGATGGCACCGGCTCCCACCCACACCAGCTCGCCCGCGGTGCACAGCGCGTCGAGGTCCGCGGCGCGGTACTCGCTCATCCGGGCGGGCAGGATCTCCGCCTCGAGCACCGAGGCGGGCAGCGGCGCGCCCTGGAGCTGGCCGAGGACGTCGACCAGTGCGTCGAGGCCCAGGCGGGACATGCCCAGCCCGTGCCACTCGCCCAGGAACCGGGCCAGGGTGGCCCCGTCGACCGGCTCGACCTCGTGCCGCAGCCGGGCCAGCGAGCGCCGCCGCAGCTGGCGCAGCACGTCGACGTCGCACCATTCGCGCTCGACACCGTCGGGGCGGAACTCGCCCTGCACCACCCGGCCTGCCCCCACCAGCGCGCCGAGGGCGATCGCCGCCCGCTCGGCGGTGACGCCGTAGCGGCCCGCCACCTGGGCGGTGGTGAAGGGGCCGTGGGTGCGGGCGAACCGGCCGACGAGGTCGACACGCGGCGCCTCCACCGAGTCGGTGAACACCGTGGGCAGCCCCACCGGCACGGCGACACCCAAGGCGTCGCGCAGCCGGCCGGCGTCCTCGGCCGCCGCCACCCGCTCGTCCCCGGCGACGTGGGCCACGAAGGCCCGCCGCTCGGCGACCAGGAGCTCGGCCCAGGCGGCGGCCTCGTCACCCTCGCTGCGGGCGTCGAGCTCGACCACCGACAGGGGTCCCAGCCGCCGCAAGAGGTCGTGGGCCTCGTCCGGATCGCGGGCCCGGCGGCCCTCGACCAGTGACTGCAGCTCCAGCTCGAGGTCGGCCAGCGCACCGGCGTCGAGCAGCTCGCGCAGCTCGTCCGCGCCGAGCAGGTCGTCCAGCAGGTCGCGGTCCAGTGCCAGCGCGGCCGCCCGGCGCTCGGCCAGCGGGGCGTCGCCCTCGTACATGTAGACCGCGATCCAGCCGAACAGCAGCGACTGAGCGAACGGCGAGGCGTGCGGCGTCTCCACCTCGACCACCCGCACCTTGCGGGAGCGGATGTCGCCCAGCACCTCCCGCAGCGCGGGGATGTCGAACACGTCGTTGAGGCACTCGCGGGTGGCTTCCAGCAGGATGGGGAAGCTCGGGTACCGGCCCGCCACCGCGAGCAGGTCGGCCGATCGCTGGCGCTGCTGCCACAGCGGCGTGCGCCGGTCGGGCCGGCGCCGGGGCAGGAGCAGGGCCCGGGCCGCGGCCTCCCGGAAGCGGCTGGCGAACAGAGCGGTGCCCGGTAGCTCGGCGACGACGATGTCGGCCGCCTCCTCCGGGTCGACGGTGAGCGCGTCGATGCCGATGCCGGCGTCGTCCAGGGCCTCGGGCAGTCGGATGGCGATGCCGTCGTCGCTCCAGATCATCTCGACCTCGACGCCCCAGCGCTCGGCCAGCCGGGCCTTGATGGCCATGCCCCACGGGGCGTGGACCTGGGCGCCGAACGACGAGAGGATGCACACCCGCCAGTCGCCGATCTCGTCGCGGAAGCGCTCGACCACGATGGTGTGGTCGTCGGGCACCGCTCCGGTGGCGGCGCCCTGCTCGTCGAGGTAGGCGACCAGGTTGGCGGCCGCGCTCTCGTCCAACCCGTGGGCGGTGCGCAGCCGCTCGACCGCCTCGGCCGCGGGTTGGGCCCGCAGCTCGCGCACCAGCGTCCCCAGAGCCCGGCCCAGCTCCAGCGGCCGGCCGGGACGGTCGCCGTGCCAGAACGGCATCTTGCCCGGCTGGCCCGGCGCCGGGGTGACGACCACGCGGTCGTGGGTGATCTCCTCGATGCGCCAGGTGGTGGCACCCAGCAGGAAGGTCTCGCCCTCGCGGCTCTCGTACACCATCTCCTCGTCGAGCTCGCCCACCCGGGCGCCGTCGGGCAGGAACACCCCGAACAGGCCGCGGTCGGGGATGGTTCCCGGGTTGGTGACCGCCAGCCGCTGGGCGCCGGCCCGGCCCCGCACCACGCCCTCGACCCGGTCCCACACGATGCGCGGCCGTAGCTCGGCGAAGTCGTCGGACGGGTAGCGGCCCGAGAGCAGGTCGAGCACGCTGTCGAGCACCTCGTCGGACAGCTCGGCGAACGGCGCGGCCCGCCGCACCAGGGCGGCCAGCTCGTCGACCTTCCAGTCGTCGAGCGCCACCATGGCCACGATCTGCTGGCAGAGGACGTCGAGCGGGTTGCGGGGGTAGCGGGTCGACTCGATGAGCCCGTCGTGCATGCGCTGGACGACGACCGCCGCCTCCAGCAGGTCGTGGCGGTGCTTGGGGAACAGCTTGCCCCGGCTGGGCTCGCCCACCTGGTGCCCGGCGCGCCCGATGCGCTGCAGGCCCCGACTGACCGCGCCGGGCGACTCGACCTGGACCACGAGGTCGACCGCGCCCATGTCGATGCCCAACTCCAGGCTGGAGGTCGCCACCAGGCCCCGCAGTCGCCCGGTCTTGAGGTCGTCCTCGATCTGCAGGCGGCGCTCCCGGGACAGCGAGCCGTGGTGGGCCTTCACCAGCTCCTCGACCCCCTCGGGTGGGGAAGTGCCGTCCTGCTCCCCCGATCGGTTCTGGCCCTCGTGCCAGAGCTCGTTGAGGCGGGTGGCCAGGCGCTCGGCCAGGCGCCGGGCGTTGACGAAGATGAGCGTCGAGCGGTGGGCCTGCACCAGCTCCAGCAGGCGCGGGTGGATGG
This sequence comes from Actinomycetota bacterium, assembly GCA_046734715.1. Lineage (GTDB taxonomy): Bacteria > Actinomycetota > Acidimicrobiia > Acidimicrobiales > VFJN01 > ZC4RG19. The sequence continues at coordinate 3,326 of JBKPRV010000225.1, forward strand.
CGGGCCAGATGGACCGGCGGGCCGGCGCAGCCGCGGCATTGCCTGTGGCGGGCTCGCCCTCGATCACCTGGCCCAGCTCGCCCATGTCGTCGACCGGCACCACGACCTCGACGTCGAGCTCCTTGCGTACCCCGGCGTCGACGATGGTGACGGAGCGCGGGCGGCGGCCGGCCCCCGTGTCATCGCTGCCGCCCAGGAAGCGGGCCACCACGTCGAGCGGCCGCTGGGTGGCGGACAGGCCGATGCGTTGCGGCGGCGTCTCGCACTCCTGCGCCAGGCGTTCGAGGGACAGGGCCAGGTGGGCGCCCCGCTTGGTGGGGACCAGCGAGTGGATCTCGTCGACGATGACCGCCTCGACCCTCCGGAGCGTCTCCCGGGCCTGGGAGGTGAGCATGAGGTAGAGCGACTCGGGCGTGGTGATGAGGATGTCCGGCGGGGTGCGCAGCATCTGGCGGCGCACGTCGGCGGGCGTGTCGCCCGTGCGCAGCCCCACGCTGGGCTCTCGGAACGGCTCGCCCAGGCGCTCGGCCGCGGCCCGGATGCCCGCGATGGGCGCCCGCAGGTTCTTGTCGACATCGACGGCCAGGGCGCGGAGCGGGGAGACGTACACGATACGGGTGCCCTCGGGCGCCCCCGCGGGCCGCTCGCCCCGCACCAGGCGGTCGATGCCCCACAGAAAGGCGGCCAGGGTCTTGCCCGAGCCTGTCGGAGCCAGGATCAGCGTGTGGTCGCCCTCGGCGATGGCGGGCCAGCCCTGGCTCTGCGCCGGCGTGGGTGCGGCGAAGCTCGACTCGAACCAGGCCTGCACGGCCGGCGAGAACAAGGAGGTCACCACGCCCCTTCACCGTACCGAGGGGGTGTGACAACCAAGCCCGGCGACAACCCAGCGGGGGTGTGACACTCACCACGGTGCGGCGCTCAGGCCCGCGCAGGAGGAGGTAGTGGTCCGCCCGGGGAGGGTCCGGCTCGTAGCATGGGCCCGAACGCGAACGACCCCGAACGCGAAATACGGGATCCGTTTTGGATCCCGTATGGACAGGACAGCCAGGGGGGCGGGGCGGGCGGGCGGACAGGCACCCCGCCCCCAGCTGGCCTGTGCAACCACGCTACCCCACCCCAGGCGGGGACAAACACCGGCGGGCCAAAGATTGGGAAATTTCTCTGCTGACCAGGGTGGCAATTGGGCCGGAGGGCGCCGGGGCGGGTCACCAAGTCCCGGGTGATGGTCGTAGTCTGGTGCCGTGGCCGAGTACCAGACCCCCGAGTTCCACCCGGCTTTCGAGGAGTACTGCGAGGCCGTCTGGGAGCTCAAGGAGGACGAGGTCGCGGTCATCCAGGCCCGGGTGGCCGAGCGGCTGGGCGTCTCCCGGCCGGCCGTGTCCGAGATGATCAAGCGCATGCACGCCGAGGGCTTCGTGGCGCTCGACGGCAGCACCATCAACCTCACGGAGGACGGGCTGCGGCTGGCCGAGCAGGTCGTGCGCCGGCACCGGTTGGCCGAGCGGTTGCTCACCGACATCCTGGGGCTGTCGTGGGCCGACGCCCATGTCGAGGCGGGCAAGTGGGAGCACGTCATCTCCGAGCCGGTCGAGCGGGCCATCAACCGCCTGCTCAAGAACCCGACGACCTGCCCGCACGGCAACCCCATCCCCGGCTCCAGCTACGCGGCGCCCGACCTGGTGGCGCTGTCGGAGATCCCGGTCGGCGACGGCTTCACCGTCACCCGCATCCCCGAGGAGCTGGAGTTCACCCCGGGCCTGCTGGAGTTCCTGGAGGACGCGGCGGTGCAGCCGGACCACACCGGTGTCGTCACCGCGGTGTCGCCCGACGGCACGGCCACCGTCGAGATCGACGGGCGCCACGTGGGCATCGGGTCGTTCGCCGCCACGCGCATCCTGGTCACGCGGGGACGGGTTCCCGGGGCCGAGGCGGAGCCGGCTGCGGCGGTGACGGCGAGCGCGCCGACCTGAGCGCGACCACCACCGCGACCGCGAGCACCGCCAGCCACACCGCCTGGAGCACCCAGTCGTCGACCGATGGGTGGCGGTAGTCCGGCAGCACCGCCCGCCAGGCGCGGTAGAGCGGGTTGGCGGTCTGCTCGAAGTCCACGATCAGCGTGCGGCGGCCGGCCAGGACCTCGACCACCAGCCACGTCCAGGCCACGACGCCGAAGGCGGCGGTGGCCGCCACCAGGATGCGGACGACGCGGGACTGGGCCGCCCACCAGGCGACCGCCAGCACCAGGCAGGGCACCACCACCACGACCTGGCGGCCCGGCCACCACCAGCCGTGCATGGTGAGGGCGACCCAGGTCGCCGTGGCCCAGCCTGCGGCCAGCGGAACCACGAGCAACACCCAGCCGGGAGGACGGCGGCGGGCCAGGACCGCCAACGCGGGGACCGCCAGCAGGTAGCCCGGCATCCACGCCGCCAGACCGAAGCCGCGGTCGAGCAGCAGGCCGGCGAGGCGCCGGGACCGGCCGATGCGGTCGGGGTGCGTGCCCATGACCGTCAGCTCGCCCCCGGCGAAGTGATCGCCCGCGGCATAGACGGTCCACCCGCCGTACAGCAGCCGGTGGGCGACGATGTAGGCGACGCCCGCGGCGCCCAGGCCGGCCAGCAGGCCGAACGCGGCCCGCAGGCGCCGCTCCCGGGCCAGGACGACCAGCGCCACCGCGGCCAGTGCGGCCGCCACCGGGACATACTTCACCCCCAGCCACGGCAGGGCGGCGACGGCCAGGCCGGCCACCACCAGGTCGCGTCGGGTGCGGCGCCCCCCGAGCGCGGCCATGGCGACCGTGACCGCCAGGGCCGCCGGGAGCTCCGGGTAGACCTGGGTGGCGTACGCGGTCAGCGGCGCGGTCACGCCGAAGGCCAGGACCGTGAGCGCGGCCGGGCGCACGGGGACGGCGAAGCGGCGGTGCGCGGTCCACACCAGCAGGGCGGCCAACACCCCGGCCAGGACCGCCAGCACCGCCTTGGCCGCGGCCCAGCCGCCCAGGCCCATGGGGATGGCCAGCATGACCGGAAGCAGTGGGTCATGGGGGCTGACCTGGTGGCCGTCGGGCCGCACCTGCGTCTGCACCGGCAGCCGGACCTCGTGGAAGTCGCGGTAGCGCTGCGCCGCCAGCTCGTCATCGATGGCCAGGTCGCGGTCCTCGGCCAGGCTCAGGGCGGACAGCAGGTACTGCGGTTCGTCGGCGGTGAGGCGGGCGCCGCGGGTGGCGCGGGCGGGCAGGGCGATCAGCGCCCAGGCCGCCACCACCAGGCCGACCACCACCGCCGCCCGCACGGGACGGCTCACGCCGGAATCCTGCGTGCGGGGGGCATGGCAGCGCAGACTAGCCAAGCCACCCTTCGAGCGTGAAGAATGCCTAACAATGCCCGCGCCGGTCGTGATGCTGCTCCCCGCCCATAACGAAGAGGCCACGGTGGCCGACGTCGTCCGGCGAGCGCCCGCCCGCGTCGCCGGGCACCCCGTACGGGTGCTGGTGGTCGACGACGGATCGACCGACGCCACCGCGGCCGAAGCCGTGGCGGCCGGAGCCGTGGTGCACTCGCTCGGCGCGAACCGGGGATTGGGCGCGGCGGTGCGGACCGGGCTGCGGCTGGCGGTGGAGCAGGGCGCGGCCGCGGTGGCGTTCCTCGACGCCGACGGCGAGTACGCTCCCGAACAGCTGGCCGACCTGGTGCGCCCGATCCTGGACGGCAACGCCGACTACGTGGTCGGATCCCGCTTCGCGGGGTCGCCCCGGGCCATGCGCCCGCACCGCTGGCTCGGCAACGTGGTCCTGACCGGATGGGTGCGGCTGCTCGTGCGGCGTTGGGGCGTACGCGGCATCACCGACGGACAGTCGGGTTACCGGGCCTTGTCGCCGGCCGCGGCCGCGGCGGCCGAGATCGTGCACGACTTCAACTATGCGCAGGTCCTGACCCTCGACCTGCTGGCCAAGGACTTCCGCTACGCCGAGGTGCCCATCAGCTACCGGTTCCGGCGCCACGGGCGTTCCTTCGTCCGCCTGGTCCCGTACCTGCGCCAGGTGGTGCCCGCGGTACGCATGGAGCTGCGCTAGTCCTCGACCACGAACGAGCGGAAGCCGTCCCGGGCGGCCCGCCAGGCCGCGGCGTCGAAGCCGCCGTCGGGGCCTAGCGCCTCGGCCGCAGCCCAACCCATGGCCAGGGCGTGGTGGGTGTTGTCGGGGGTGAACAGGCCCTGTCGGCCGAAGGTGATCAGCCCGCCCAGGCCGGACGCCCACTGCTCCAGGGCGGCGAGATCGGCGGCGAACCCGGGCCCATAGACGGGGTAGACCCGCGGCAGTCGCCGGCTCTCGACCGCCACGGGGGTGGGATCGGGCAGGCCGGCGGCGGTCAGCTCGGCGGTGAGGCGGGCGGCCAGGTCGGCGTCCGGGGCCCGCCACAGCTCGTCGTCCTCCCAGCAGGCGATCTCGGCGCACAGGACCGTGACGTCCCGAGGCTGGGCGGGGTCGTCGCGGTAGTTGCGGGGCTCGGACACCCGGGCCGCCACCACTTCGGGGCCGGGGAAGTAGTGGGCGTCGAACTCGGTCCAGCGCGGGCGATCGAGCACGAGGTAGAGCAGGATCATGGCCCGGTGGCGCAGGCGTCCCGCCGCGGCAAGGGCCTCGGGCGGCGGCGCCGGTGACACCACTCGGGCCAGGGCGGGCAGCGGGGCGGTGGACCACACCTGGGCGGCTTCGAGCGTGTCCCCGCCCGCCAGCCGGACCGTCCAGCCCTCCGCGCCCGACCGGCGCGCCAGGCTCTCGACGCCGCACTCCAGGCGCACCTCGGCCCCGGCCTTGACCGCGGCTTCGGCCAGCGCCTCGGCGAGGGCGCCGAACCCCGTGCGGGGGTAGAGGAACTCCCGCCCCTCGGGCCGGGCGCCCCGGGCGAGGCGGCGGACGATGTCGAGCGGCGAGGACGCGCTCACCCGGCGGCGGGCCAGCTCACCCGCGAGCACGCCCGGCTCGGCGTCCCACAGCTTGCGGGCGTAGGGGCCGTAGAAGTGGGCCAGGACGGCCGGACCGAGCCCGGTCCGCACCACCTCCCCGAACGTGTCGGCCCGGGGCCGGCGCAGCGGGCCCGTGGCGGCGTCGAACGCGGTGCGCCACGCGAACCGCGGCGGCGTACGCCGCAACAGGTCGGACGTGCGCAGCGGGAACCCCAGCCAGCGGTCCAGCAGGCGGATCCGCCCGTGGCGGGGCCGGGTCTGCAGGTCGTCACCCAGCAGTCCCCGCAGCGCGGCCAGGATCGGCGCGGGCGTGGCCGGGTGCAGCCGGTGGCTCCCGTGGTCGACCCGCAGGCCGGCCACCTCGAACGAGCCCGCCATGCCGCCCACCGCCGCCGCCCGCTCGAGCACGACCACCTCGTGGCC
>JBKPRV010000226.1:0-10184 GCA_046734715.1 Actinomycetota bacterium
GTGCGGGAGCGGGGCCGGCCAGGCCGCGGGTGCGGCCGAGGCGGATTCCTGGGGCGCCGGGGGCGGTGTTGGTCAACCCCACGTTGCGACCCGACGCGGGCGACGGGCGGGCCGAGCGGCGCCAGCGGCGGCTGGCGGCGCCTAGCGCCAGCGTGACGGCGTTGCCGCCGCCGCCGAGTGGCGACGGCGGCGACGAGGGAGAGCAAGAGGCCTCGCCTGCCGCGCTGAGGCCGGTGGGGTCCACCCGGGGGCACGTGTCGGGCCGGGGGGCGCGGCGGCCTACGCCGGCTCGCCCGGGCGAGCCGAGGCGTCAGCGGGTGCTGGAAACCTTCGCTGCCCTCAACCGCAACCTCAACCTCGACCGCCTGCTACCCGCGGACGAGGAGGCCCGCCAGCGTCGGCTGGCCGTCCTGCGCCGGGTGGGCATGCGGCTCGGCTCGATCACGCTGGCGCTCATGTTGCTGTACGCCGTCTTCCCCGTGCGCACCTACCTGAACCAGCGGGCCGCCACCGAGCGGGCCCGCGAGCAGATCGAGGTGCTCAGCCGGGAGAACGACCGCCTGGAGCAGCGGGCGGAGGACCTGCGCGATCCCGAGACGGTCGAGGAGATCGCCCGCCGCGAGCTGGGCCTGGTGAAGCCGGGCGAGGAGTCCTACGGCATCCTGCCCGCCCCCGAGGAGCAGGCGACCACCACGACCGTCCCGCCGGGCTGACCTCACAGGCCTGGTCCCGGCCGTGACCAGCGGATGGCCGGGTCAGACGGGCTCGGGGACCCGGTACACCAGGGCGGCCTCCGCCTCCAGGCGCTTGCGGGCCTGGCGCCGGCCGGCCTTGCCGATGCGGTCGATGCGGGTGAGCAGCGCGTCCCGGGCCTCCTCGGCCTCGTCGCTGAGGCCGGTCACGTCCTCGACCCCCCAGTGGCGCAGCACCACCGGCACGAGGATCTGGCCGTGGTGGATGGTGAAGTCGTAGATGCCGGCCTTGGCGATGGCGCGGGCATGGGTGTCGAAGTCGACGATGCCGGTGCCGGGCATCTCGAAGTCTCGCACCTGGCGCTCGATGGCGAGGACCATGCCCGACGGGTCGAGCTCCAGCGCCGCGGCGGCGAGGTCGCGGTAGAAGAGGTGGTGGCGGTTCTCGTCCGACGCCACCCGCTTCATGACCTCGTAGCCCACCCCATCGATGAGCTTGCCCGTGTTGTGATGGGCGATGCGGGTTGCCAGCTCCTGGAGCGCGACGTACACCAGCACGTCGTGGGGCAGCTCGGGCTCGGGGACCTGCCCGGTGCTCACCTGAGCCATGCGGGCCCGCTCCAGCGCCACCGGGTCGACCGCCCGGGTGACGGTCAGGTAGTCGCGGATGACGATGGAGTGACGACCCTCCTCCGCGGTCCAGCGCCGGTTCCACACGCCCCAGGCGTCATGCCTGCCGAAGGTCGCCTCGATGGCGCGGAAGTAGTACGGCAGGTTGTCCTCGGTGAGGAGGTTCACGAACAGGGCGGACCGGACGGTGTCGGGAAGCTCCGTCTCTTCCGGCGACCACTCGTAGCCCTCGTCGAAGTCCTGGCCCTGGCTGTAGGGGACCAGCTGGTGTGGGAACCACTCCTTCGCCTGCATCAGATGGCGTTCGAGCAGCCGGGCGACGACCGGCTCGAGCTCGGACAGGAGAGCGGCGGGAGGCATGGTGGCGGCAACCATCGCCACAGTCTACCGACTGGTCGGTAGGCTGACGACCCCTACGTGACTGATGTCTCGAATTCGTGGTGCGCCAACGTCACCGGATGCCTACGAATGGCGCGAGACTGTCGGACATGACCGATCGGGGGGACGAGCGCGTCTCAGATGCCGACCGGCAGCAGGTGATCGACCTGCTGCGGGCGCACACCGGTGTCGGACGCCTCACCCTGGACGAGTTCTCCGACCGGGCCGGCGAGGTCTTCGCCGCCCAGACCCGGCGCGAGCTGGACAAGGTGCTCGACGGCCTGCCCCCCGGGGTGGAGCAGGCCGGGCCCCCGGCCCCGCCCGTCCCGGCGGCCCCCGAGGGCGGCCGCCCGGGCCGGAAGTTGCTGGTGGCCATCATGAACGGGAGGAACACCCGGGGGCGCTGGCGGGCCCCGGCGCACGTCACCGCCTTCGCCTGCATGGGCGGGGTGAAGGTCGACCTGCGGTCCGCGGTGTTCGACACGCCGGTCATCGACATAAACGCCTGGGCCATCATGGGCTCGGTCGACGTCGTGGTGCCCGCGGGCGTGGCTGTCGAGCTCGACGGCATGGTGATCATGGGCGGCAGCGCCGACCGCACAGCCCCGGGCGTGCTGCTCCCGGGCACACCGCTGGTCCGGGTGCACGCCCGGGGCCTGTGGGGCAGCGTCGACGCCCGCACCGGCAAGTCCCGCGACGCTCGCCGGGACCGGGACCGGGACCGGCGGCGGCACGGGCACGTGCATGCGCCGGCTCCCCCGCCCATCCCGATCCCGCCGACGCCCGGGCTCCCGATGCCCAACCTGAGCGACCTGATCCCGCAGATCAACATCGACATCGGGCGTAAGCAGCGCGAGCGCATGCAGCCCCATCCCCGCTACCGCAACAACGGCGACGACCGCGCCCGGACCTACATCGACGTGCCACCGGCCGACACGCCGTCCGCCACGCCGGCCCCGGGGCCCAGCGGCACCCTCACGATGATGGTCACCGACATCGTCGGCTCCACCCGCCTGGCCGAGCAGCTGGGCGACCGGCGCTGGATGGACCTGATGGCCGACCACAACGCCCTCGTGCGCGAGCAGGTGGGCCAGCACGGGGGCACCGAGGTCAAGGCCCAGGGGGACGGCTTCCTGGTGGTGTTCGCCAGCGCCCGGCGCGCCATCCTCGCTGCGGTGGCCGTCCAGCGGGCGCTGGCGGCCTACCGGGACGAGCATCCGGACCACCCGCTGGACATGCGCATCGGGCTGCACACGGGCGAGATCGTCGACGTCGACGGCGACGTGTTCGGCCAGAACGTGATCGTGGCCGTGCGCATCGCGGACCACGCCGCGCCGGGCGAGATCCTGGTCTCCGGCCTGACCCGCGACCTCACGCAGGCGGGCGGCGACCTGTGCTTCGACGACGGCCACGAGCTGGACCTCAAGGGCCTGTCGCAACCCTGGCGGGTGCACCGGGTGTCGTGGAGCACCGAGCCGGCGTGAGCCCCGGCGCGGGCGCCGCCACCGACCACGATGCCGTCGAGCGGCTGCTGGGCCGCCGCCCGCAGGGGGCCTACGACGTCGTGGTGCGCCACACCGACGGCTCGCCGCTGGTGATCCGCAACGCCCCGCTGCTCGACGACGGCACGCCCATGCCCACCCGCTACTGGCTGGTGGGCGAGCCCGAGCGCACCCAGGTGTCCCGGCTGGAGAGCGACGGCGGCGTGGACGGCGCCGAGGCCGCGGTCGACCCGGCGGCGCTGGCCGCCGCCCACGCCCGCTACGCGCAAGAGCGGGACGGCGCGCTCCCCCCGGGTCATGCCGGTCCCCGCCCCTCCGGCGGCGTCGGCGGCACCCGGGTCGGGGTCAAGTGCCTCCACGCCCACTACGCCTGGTTCCTGGCCGGAGGCGACGACCCGGTCGGCCGGTGGGTCGCCGACCGGCTCGGGGTAGGTTCCGGGGGATGACCACGGTCGCGTCCATCGACATCGGCACCAACTCCACCCGCGTGCTGGTGGCGCGACCGGACGCGGCCGGCAAGCTCGACATCCTGGACCGGCGCATGACCATCACCCGGCTGGGCCAGGACGTCGGCAGTACCGGGCGCCTCGCGGACGCAGCGGTCGAGCGCACGCTGGCCTGCCTGCGCGACTACCGCAAGATCCTGGACGAGCATCAGGTCGACCGCGTGCGCGTGGCCGCCACCTCCGCCTCGCGCGACGCCGCCAACCGGGACGAGTTCTTCGACGCCACCGAAGCGGTGGTCGGCACCCGGCCCGAGCTGCTGAGCGGCGAGGAAGAGGGCCGCATGTCCTTCCTCGGGGCGACCGGCGACCTCGATCCCTCGCGGGGGCCGTTCCTCATCGTGGACATCGGCGGCGGGTCCACCGAGTTCATCGTGGGCACCGACCGGGTCGAGGGCGTGATGTCGGTGGACGTGGGCTGCGTGCGCATGACCGAGAAGTTCCTCGAGCACGACCCGCCCCAGCCCGAGGAGCTGACCGCCTGCATCAGCTTCATCGACGCCCACCTGGAGGACGTGGCCCGCGAGATCCCCGCGGTGGCCGACGCCCGCACGCTGGTCGGCCTGGCCGGGACCATCACGACGGTGGCCGCGGTGGAGATCGGGCTGGCGGTGTACGACCGCGACCGCATCCACCACTTCCACCTCACGCGGGACGCGGCCGAGGACGTCTTCCGCACGCTGGCGACCGAGCCGTACGACCGCCGCATCCACAATCCGGGGCTGGAGAAGGCCCGCGCGGACGTGATCGTGGGCGGCTGCTGCGTGCTGGTCGCGCTGTTCCGGCGCTTCGGGTTCGACGAGATGATCGTGTCGGAGGCCGACATCCTCGACGGACTGGCGCTGAGCCTCCTCGAATGACCTACCGTCAGAGCCACACATGCCGCTGAGCGATCGTGTCCTGATGGGGCCGGGGCCCTGCAATCCGTACCCCGAGGCCGTCGCGGCTCTGGCGCGCCCCATGCTCGGCCACCTCGATCCCGAGTTCGTGGCCGTGCTGGACCAGACCTGCGAGCGCCTGCGGGCGGTGTTCCGCACCGCCAACCCCATGACCCTGCCCATCTCGGGGACCGGCTCGGCGGGGATGGAGGCGGCGTTCGTCAACCTGGTGCGCCCCGGCGACCCGGTGGTGATCGGCGTGAACGGCGTGTTCGGCGCCCGCATGTGCGACGTGGCCGCCCGCTGCGGTGCCGATGTGGTGGCGGTCGAGGTCCCGTGGGGCCGGCCGGTCGAGCCCGAGGCTCTGCTGAGCGCCCACCCGTCGCCCACGATCATCGCGGTGGTCCACGCCGAGACCTCCACCGGCGCGCGCTCGGACATCGCGCCGCTGGGCGCGGGCAAGGGCGACGCCCTGCTGCTGGCCGACTGCGTCACCAGCCTCGGCGGGATCGAGGTCGACATCGACGGCTGGGGCGTGGACGTGGCCTATGCGGGCACGCAGAAGTGCCTGGGCGTGCCGCCCGGCCTGGCCCCGCTGACCATGAACGAGCGGGCCCGCGAGCGCCTGGTCGAGCGCAGCCCCAGCTGGTACCTGGACCTGCGCATGATCGGCCGCTACACCGGTCCCGCCACCGGGGCGCGGGTGTACCACCACACCGCGCCGGTCTCGATGATCCAGTCGCTGCACGCCGGCTTGGGCGCCGTCCTGGACGAGGGGCTCGACGCCGCCATCGCCCGCCACGAGGAGTGCGGCCGAGCCCTGCAGGCGGGGCTGGAGGCGCTGGGCTGCGAGCTGTTCGCGGCCGAGGGCCACCGGCTGCCGGAGCTCACGACCGTGTGGGTGCCCGAGGGCACCGACGACGCCAAAGTCCGGTCCACGCTGCTGGACCGCTACGGCATCGAGATCGGCGGCGGGCTGGGCGAGTTCGCGGGCCGGGTGTGGCGCATCGGCTGCATGGGCCACACTGCCCGTCCCCGCAACGTCACGCTGCTGCTCGGAGCGCTGGCGGAGGTCATCGGCAGTCCATGAACATGCTCACCGGCCGCCGGATCAAGCTCCGGCCGCTCGTCGCCTCAGACTTCACGGCATGGCAAGAGGTGCGGCGCCGCAACGCGGCCTGGCTCACCCCGTGGGAGCCCGCCCGCAACCCCAACCTGCCCGACGTGGTCGAGTCCGGCGAGGCGTTCGCCATGCGCTGCTCGGCCCGCGAGCGCGAGCGCCAGCTGGGGACCGGCTTCGGCTTCGGGATCTTCGTGCCCGACGGCGGCGGCCCGCGGCACAGCGAGCGCTTCTGCGGGGAGATCAACCTGTCGTCGGTGCAGCGGGGGCCGTTCCAGTCGGCCTACGTCGGCTACTGGATCGACCAGGGCCAGGCGGGGCACGGCTACATGCCCGAGGCGGTGGTGCTGCTGGCCCGCTTCGCCTTCGAGCAGGTCCACCTGCACCGCATCCAGATCTCGATCATCCCCCGCAACCACCGCAGCCGCCGCGTGGTCGAGAAGCTCAAGCTGCGCGACGAGGGCGTCGCCCAGCGCTACCTGGAGATCAACGGGGTGTGGGAGGACCACCTGCGCTACGCCCTCACGATCGAGGAGTGGCAGGACCGCAAGGACGAGCTGACCCGCGAATGGCTGGCATGAGGACCGCAGCGCGCGGCGCCGCCGGCGTCGCCCTCGCCCTCGCGCTCGCCCTGGCGGCCTGCTCGGGCGACGGCGGCGGCGACGATGCGGGAGCGGACACGCCGGCGGGCAGCCAGGCCGCCACCACGACCACGGTCGACACCGGCGGCATCGAGGTGCCCGCACCGGAAGGCTGGACCGCCGTCCCGGTGCCGGACCTGGGCATGGGCCTGGCCGTGCCGCCGGGCTGGGAGGTGACCCTCCTGTCGCCGGACGGCCTGAACACGCTGGCCCGGTCGTCACCTCTGGTGCCCAACTTCAAGGATCTGGCCCACGCGGCGGCGACCGACGGCGGGCTGCTCTACGCGGCCGGGCAGGACGCGGCCGGCGGGATCAGCGACCTGGTGGTGCGGGCCACGCCGCAGGCGGGCGTGGCCACCGCGGCCGACCTCACCCACGCAGCCCAGCTCATCGCGGCCAACGCCGGGACCGACCCGGCAACCGTGCAAGTGGTCGACGGGACCGAGTACCCGACCGCGCTGGTCCCGTTCACGGTGGGCGGCGGCGCCCCCGGGGTAGAGGGGTCGGCGAAGGCCACCAACGTGGTGGTGGCCGGCCCGCGGGACATCCTGTGGGAGATCACGGTGACCAGCGACGACGCCGCCTCCCACGACCAGCTGGTCGAGTCGATCCGGAAGACGCTGACGTTCAAGGCCGGGACGTGATCTTGCGCTGGAGCGCGGCCAGCCGCTCGGCGAACGCCGGCTGGTTGAGCGACCACACCTGAGGCTCGAGCTCGCAGTCGACCGCGGCCTCGTGGTCGTCCAGGCTGCGCACCGCGACCATCGTGGCCTTGACCCGCTCGACCAGGTCCCGGGGCGCGGCCGCCGCCACCGAGGCCAGCCCGCGGGCGTGCACGAGGAGGTCGGCGTCGTCCACGCAGGACCACGCCAGCCCGGCGCGCTCGGCCGCCTCGCCGTCCAGTACCCGGCCGAACAGCACCATGGCTGCCGCCACCTGGGGCCCGACCAGGCGCTGCAGCATCCAGGTGTGACCGCCGCCCGGGTGCAGGCCGAGCTGCAGGAAGCGGGTGTCGAAGCGGGCCGACCGCCCCGCCACGATCACGTCGCACACCAGGGCCAGGTTGACGCCCGCGCCCACCGCGGCGCCGTTGACGGCGGCGATGCTGGGCAGTGGGGAGCGGCCGACGCGGAGGAAGCCCTCGTAGATCCGCCGCAGGCCCTCACGCTGGCTGGTGCCGAGGTGCGACAGGTCGGCTCCCGCACAGAACGCCGGGGCGGTCCCGGTCACGATCAGCGCGCCCACGTTCGGGTCGGCTTCGGCCGTGTCGAGCGCGCCCTCGATCTCCTCGACCATGCCGAGCGTGAGCGCGTTGCGCCGGTCGGGGGCGTCGAGGGTGACGACGGCGACGCCGTCGCGGATGTCGGTGAGCACCTCGGCCATGCGGCGAGTCTGACACGGCCACCACCGCCACCCTGGCTGTGATGCTTGATGTGTCGCTCGACGTGCGGTTTTGTTACGGTCCCGTGTCGAACGAAGCGCCCGCCACACCAGTCTGGGGATTTGTCGTGACGACGAGCCTTCCCCGCTCCCGAGCCCTACGCCTGCTCGCCGCCGCCGCCCTGGTCGCCGGCGGGCCGCTGCTCGCGCCCGCTCGCGGCGAGGCCCAGCCCGGCCAGGAGCCGCCGACCGAGACCGACGAGGCCGGCCCCACCCCGGCCGAGGGCCCCTTCGACGGCGTGCTGCGGGCCAACGCCAGCCCCGACGACGTGGTGACCACCCTGGGCAGCCTCGAGGACAGCGTGCGCGCCGAGGTGGCCCAGGTCACCGCGGCCCAGATGGCGCTGGCCGGAGCCCAGGCCGCCCTCGACGCGGCCAAGGCGGCCATGGACGAGACCCAGGCCCGCATCGACGAGCTGACCGCCCAGAGCGACGCGGTGGTGATCGACGCCTTCATGAGCCCGCCGTCGGTGTCCGCCCTCGATGTGCTCGAGGCCGAGACGCCGATGGACGCCACCGTGAAGCAGGCTTTCCTCGATCGCCAGGCCGAGGCCGACGCGAACACCCTGGAGCAGCTGGCGCAGGCGCAGGCGCAGCTCGACACCGAGCGCGCCGCCCGGGACCAGGCGGTGGCCGCGGCCGAGGCCCGGAAGGCCGAGGCCGATGCGGCCCTGGCCGATCTCACCGCGGCCCAGTCGGACGCTTCGCGCTTCGTGCTGGCGGTGCAGGAAGGGATGGCCAACTGGCTGGCCGAGGCCGCGGCGCTCGAGTCGGTCGACCCCGCCACCGCCGAGGCGCTCCGCCAGCGCCAGAGTGAGGTGGCGGGCAAGCTCAACGATGTGGTGGCGGCGCGCCAGCAGCGGGAGGCCGAGGCCGCGCTGCGCGAGGCCATGGAGCAGGCCGCAGCCCAGGCGGCGGCCGCGGCGTCCCGCCAAGCCAACCCCATCCCGCGGCGCACGCCGACCGGAGCGTCCGGCGGGCTGGGAACGGTCTCCTGCCCCGGCGGCGGCTCGATCACGATGGCCGCATCGGTCACCGGTGACCTCCAGTCCATGCTGGACGCGGCCTCGGGCGACGGGCTCGACATGTGCGGTGGCGGCTACCGGGACCCGGCCGACCAGATCGCGGTGCGCCGGGCCAACTGCGGCACCAGCTACTACGCCATCTACGAGGCGCCCGCCTCGGCCTGCTCGCCGCCCACGGCCCCGCCGGGCACGTCCCAGCACGAGCAGGGCCTGGCCGTCGACATCACCTGCGGCGGCGGGACCATCAGCCGGGGGAGTGCCTGCTTCAACTGGCTGAGCGCTCACGCCGCGGGCTACGGCTTCTACAACCTTCCCGCCGAGCCGTGGCACTGGTCGACCACCGGCACCTGACGCTCGCCCCGGAGCGGGGTGCAACGAAACGAGCGGCCCGGACGACGTAAAGGGTTGTGAGCGACCTGAACCCCCAGCCGGCGCCGGCCATCGAGAACGTGTACCGGGACGAGCGCCTGGGGCTGGTCCGCCTGGCCTACCTGCTCACCGGCGCCCGCGATCACGCCGAGGACATCGTGCAGACTGCGTTCGAGGCCGCCCAGACCCGCTGGGACGAGCTGGACGACCCCGTCGCCTACCTGCGGCGCGTGGTGGTCAACCGGGCGCATGACCGCCCCGGCCCGAGCCCGCGATCGGTGGCCGCCTCGCGTCCCGGCGGCCGACGCCTACGTCGCGGAGCTGGGCTGCACGACGGGGTGACGGCGTGTCAACCTGAGCGCCCTCCCACGCGTTGGACGGGCGCATGCGAAGAACCACAGGCGACCGGCGCCGCTTCGAGGACCGCTTCGCGGTCCTCGCGGCCCTCGGCTACAAGGTGGCTTGCCGGCTGACGGGTGACCGGGCCGAGTCCGAGGACCTGGCTCAGGAGGCGCTCGCCCGCGCTTACCTGCGCTGGCGCAAGGTGGCGGCCTACGACGAGGCCTGGGTGGCCCGGGTGACGACCAACCTGGCCATAGGGCGCTGGCGCAAGCACCGGCGCGTGGTCCTCACCAGGACCGGCGAGCCCGCGTTCGGTCGCTTCCCGGCGCCGGCCGCCGGTGCCGACCCGCTGGACCGAATCGAGCTGGTGCGGGTCCTGCGGTCGCTGCCCCGGCGCCAGCGGGAGGCCGTGGCCCTGCGCTACCTGGCCGACCTGCCCGAAGCCGACGTGGCCGCATGGCTCGGCTGCTCGGTCGGCACCGTCAAGACCCACACGCACCGTGGGCTGGCGGCCCTGCGCCGCGACGAGGAGGCGATCCATGTTCGAGCATCTTGACGACCCTCGGCCCCCCGCCTTCGGGGACGGCTTCCGCCACACGGTGGTCCGGCGGGCCCACCGGCGGCGCCGCCGCCAGGTGGCGGGCGGCGTCGGCGTGGCCGCGGC
>JBKPRV010000227.1:0-10232 GCA_046734715.1 Actinomycetota bacterium
GAGGTGGTCACCGTGCATGCCGCTGGTGTGGGCCAGCAGGTGGCGGGGCGTGATCTCCAGGGTGGCGCCCGGGTCGGCCACCGCGAACTCCTGGAGCTGGGCCCGCACCGGCTCGTCCAGCGACACGACCCCGGCCCCGGCCAGCTGGCGATGGTGGAGGGCGAGATGGCCCGGCGCGAGACCGAGCTCGAGGCGCTCCAGGGCCAGCAGCGGGTGCTGGCCGACCAGGTCGCGCTGGGCACGCTGGACGTGCACCTGGCGGAGGACCGGGCGTTGACGCTGTCGGAGGACACGCCCGGGTTCGTCGACGGGCTGCAGACCGGCTGGGCGGCGCTCGTCTATGCCGGTCGCATCACCCTGACGGGCCTGGGCTTCGCCCTGCCGTTCCTCGTCCCCGCGGCACTGGCCTTCGGCGTGTTCCGCTGGCTGCACCGGCGCCGCTCGGGCCCGGCGGCGCCGGCCGAGCAGGCTACAGAGCTGTGACGTGAACTCCCGGTAACTCCCACGCGGCTACCGTGCGTCGGCACGATGGTCGCCCTGTCCTCCTACCGCACCCGCCTCGACCAGCTGCTGGTCGGGCTGGCGGGCGAGCACCGCGTGCCCGGGGCGGCGTGCGGGCTGCTGCTCGGCGACGAGGTGGAGGTGGCGACCTGCGGGGTGGTGAACGTGGCCACCGGGGTGCCGGTCACGCCCGCCACCTTGTTCCAGATCGGGTCGCTCACGAAGGTGTACACCGCCACCCTCGTGCAGCAGGCCCAGGCGGCCGGGGTCGTGTCGCTGGACGAGCCGGTGCGGGCCCAGCTCCAGGAGTTCATGGTCGCCGACCCCGGCGCCACCATCGAGATCACGCCCCGCCACCTGCTCACCCACACCAGCGGGATCGAGGGCGACCACCTCATCGACACGGGCTGGAACCCCGACGCCCTCCAGCGCTACGTGGCGACGCTGGCGGGGTTGGGGCAGATCCATCCCACCGACGAGAACTTCAGCTTCTGCAACACGGGCTACGCGGTGGCCGGGCGCCTGCTGGAGGTCGCCACCGGCGAGCACTTCGACCGCGTGCTGCGCCGGCGGTTGACCCGCCCGCTGGGCTGCCGGGCCACGCTGACGCTGCCCCAGCACGCGCTGCTGCACAGCGTCGCCGTCGGGCACGTCCAGGCCCCGGGCACCGATCCGGTCCGCCAGGGGCGCTGGACGCTGACCCGCTCCAACGGCCCCATGGGCGGGATCATGGCCCCCGCGGGCGAGCTGCTGGCCTTCGCCCGCATGCACCTCGACGGGGGTCGCGCCGCGGGCGGGTCGGACCTGCTCTCCCCGGCCGACGTCGAGGCCATGCAGCAGCCCCACGCCGAGAGCCACATCCCCGGCGAGGAGCAGGCCCTCGGCTGGACCGTGCGGCAGTGGGGCGACGAGGTGTGCCTCGCCCAGGACGCCGACACCTTCGGCCAGCGGGCCTTCCTGCGGGTGGTGCCGGCCCGGCGCCTGGCCCTGTGCGTGCTGGCCAACAGCCCCACCGGCGGCGCGCTGGGCCAGCAGCTCATCGAGCGGGTGGCCTCCGACCTGCTCGACGCGCCGACCGGCGAGTCGGGGGGCGGGGTGGTCGACGTGACCGGGAACCGGAACGACGGTGGCCACGTGGGCGTCTACGACCGCCTCCACCAGCGGATCACGGTGGCTGCGCCCGCGGGGTCTCCCGTGCTGGCCACCGAGCCGTCCGGGATGCTGCAGGCGCTCGGCGTGCGCGACGCCGAGCTGCCGCTGCGCCCGCTCGACCACGAGGGCCGGGTGTTCGTCACCACCGACCCCAGGAGCGGCATGCAGGAGCTGGTGGTGTTCACCGGGCCGGCGGGTGGTCCCCGCACCGGCGTCTACCTGGGCGGCCGGCTGCACCGCCGGACCGGCTAGGGCGCTTCAGGCGCCGGTCAGGATCTCCCGGACCTCGTCGATGCTCTCGGCGGTGACGAGCACCAGCACCTCGTCGCCGGCCTGCAGGCGGGTGTCGCCCCGCGGGACGATGACCCGGTCGTTGCGCAGCACCGCCACCGCGGTGGAGTCGCGGGGGAAGCCGAGGTCGGCGATGTCCCGGTCGGTGGCGGGGCTGTCGCCGGCCAGCGTGACCTCGATGAGGCTGGCCCGCCCGGACTCGAACGAGAGCAGCCGGACCAGCGAGCCGACGCTGACCGCCTCCTCCACCAGGGCGGTCAGCAGGTGCGGGGTCGACACCGCCACGTCCACGCCCCAGTTCTCGTTGAACATCCACTCGTTCTTCGGGTTGTTCACCCGGGCCACCACGCGCGGGACGGCGAACTCCTGCTTGGCCAGCAGGCTGATGACCAGGTTGTCCTCGTCGTCGCCGGTCACCGCGGCCACCACGTCGGCGTCGGCCAGGCCGATGACCCGCAGGCTGTTGACCTCGCAGGCGTCGGCCAGGTGCCAGTCCACGCCCTTGGGGTCGTCCGCCTTGGTCATGCGGGTGACCCGGTCCTCGTCCTGCTCGATGATGTGGACCTCGTGACCGGCCTCCTGCAGCTCACCGGCGATGAACGTGCCGACGGCCCCGCCGCCCGCGATGACGACCTTCATCCCGTCGCTCCCGCCAGGTGCTTGTCGACTTCCTCGATGCGACCGACCGCCACGGCCAGGTAGACCACGTCGCCGTCCTGGGTGACCAGGTCGGGCGTGGCCACCTGGGCGGTGCCCATGCGGCTGACGGCCACGGCGCGGGACACTCCGGGGATGTCGATGGCGGTGAGCGGCTGGCCCGCCCAGCTGGGGGCCACCGGGCGCTCGACCACCACGACGTGGGCGCTGGGATCGACCCAGTCGCTCTCCGAGGCGTCGGGCAGGAGCTTGCGCAGCGTGCGGTCGATGGTCCACTGCACGGTGGCGATGGTGGGGATGCCCAGGCGCTCGTAGATCACGGCCCGGCGGGGGTCGTAGATGCGGGCCACGACCCGCTCGAGGCCGAACGTCTCCCGGGCCACCCGGGCGGTCAGGATGTTGGAGTTGTCGCCGCTCGTGACGGCGGCGATGGCCCCGGCCTCGCGGATGCCGGCCTCCTCCAGCGTGTCGCGGTCGAAGCCGACCCCGACGATCTGCTGGCCCGCGAAGCCCTCGTCGAGGCGCTGGAACGCCTTGGGGTTCTTGTCGACCACGGCGACCGAGTGACCCTGCTCCTCGATGATCCTGGCGAGCCCCGAGCCGACCCGGCCGCAGCCCACGATGACCACATGCATGACGGGCGACGCTACTGCACGCCCGCACCGCTCCAGAATTCAGGATTCACCTGCGCCACCTTGACACGACCCGGTGGCAGTAAGGCATGCTTACCGATCGATGAGCGGGGACGTTCTCACGTGATCGTGTGCCACTGCGAGGTGGTCGGCGACCGGCGCATCCGCGCCGAGGTCGAGGCCGGGGCCTGCACCGTCGACGAGATCAGCGAGCGGTGCGGCGCAGGCACGCACTGTGGGTCATGCCGCCCTACTATCGGCGTGCTGCTGGCCACCATGGTCGCCGCCGATCAGGTCGAGCCGGCGGCCTGACCCCCCTCCCCGGAGGCTCCTGCATGCAAGGGCAACCCGAGATCATCGAGTTCCTCAACGAGGCGCTCACGGCTGAGCTGACCGCGGTCAACCAGTACTTCGGGCACAGCCGGATGCTCTCGAACTGGGGCTACAAGACGCTGGCCGACCACGCCCGCGACGAGTCGATAGACGAGATGAAGCACGCGGACGCGCTGATCGAGCGCATCATCTTCCTGGAGGGCGTGCCCAACCTCCAGCGGCTGGGGTCGGTGCGCCTCGGCGAGGACCCCGTGGAGCAGCTGCGGCTCGACCTGGAGGTGGAGGTCGAGGCTGTCGAGCGCTTCAACCGCGGCATCGCCTTGGCCGTCGACAATGGTGACAACGGCACCCGCGAGCTGCTGGCCGGCATGCTCGTGTCGGAGGAGGAGCACGTCGACTGGCTGGAGACCCAGCTCTTCCTGGTCGAGAGCCTGGGCGCGCAGCTCTACCTGAGCGAGCAGCTGGGCAGCTAGCGCACGTCGGGCCCAGCGGAGGGCGGCGCCAGCGGGCCCTGCCCGGCGGGGTGCCCGGCCTGGGCGGCCAGCAGGTCGCGGATCTCGCCCAGCAGCAGAGCCTCGTCGGAGAGCTCCTCGGGCTCGACCGGCTCCGCGCCACGCTTGCGCCGCGCCTCCAGCGCGTTCAGCGGCTTGATCACGAAGAAGAACACCACCGCGGCGACCGTGAGGAAGGTGAGGACCGCGTTGATCACCGTGCCCACCTCGAAGGTGCTCTGGTTGATGGTGAAGTCGATGTCCTCGAACTCGGTACCGCCGACCATGCCGATCAGCGGCGTGATGAGGCCGGCGACGAAAGCGGACACCACCGCCGTGAAGGCAGCGCCGATGACCACCGCGACGGCGAGGTCCACGACGTTGCCGCGCGAGATGAAGTCCTTGAACTCCTTGATGAATCCGGGCACGCGCGTACCGTACCCAGGCCTCGGGACGATTAGGAGAGGGACATGCAGGTCGCGATCACCGGCGCCAGCGGGCTGATCGGCCGCGCCCTGGCCGAGTCGCTACGGCTCGACGGGCAGAGGGTGCGGCCGCTGGTGCGGCGCGCCCCGGACGACCCGGCGGCCGTGCGGTGGGACCCGGCGGCCGGGACGATCCACGCCGCGGCCCTGGAAGGCCTCGACGCGGTGGTACACCTGGCGGGAGCGGGCATCGGCGACAAGCGCTGGTCCGAGGACCGCAAACGGGAGCTCCACGACAGTCGCACCCAAGGCACCGACCTGCTGGCCCGCACGCTGGCCGGGCTCGACCGTCCCCCCAGGGTCCTGCTGTCGGCATCGGCCATCGGCTTCTACGGCAGCCGGGGCGACGACGTGCTGACCGAGGTCTCGGCGCCGGGCGACGACTTCCTCGCCCGGCTGGTCGCGGACTGGGAAGGGGCGGCCGCGCCTGCGGCCGAGGCCGGCATCCGCACCGTCTTCCTGCGCAGCGGCCTCGTGCTGGCCGGCCACGGCGGGATCCTGCCCCGCATGGCGCTGCCGTTCCGCGGCTTCGTAGGCGGGCGGCTGGGCTCGGGCCGGCAGTGGATGAGCTGGGTGACACTGGCCGACGAGGTCGGCGCCATCCGCTTCCTCATCGACCGCGGGGACCTGTCGGGGCCGGTCAACGTGGTGGCGCCCGAGCCGGTCACCAACGCCGAGCTGGCCCGCGCGCTGGGCACCGTGCTGCACCGCCCCGCGGCCATCCCGGTGCCCGCCTTCGCGCCCCGCCTGCTGCTGGGCCGGGAGATGGCCGACGGGCTGCTGTTCGCCAGCCAGCGGGTGCGGCCCGACGTGCTGGTGGCCGCGGGCTACGGCTACGCCCACACCGAGATCACGCCCGCGCTGCGGGCCGTGCTGGGCCGCTGACCGTGTCCGGCGAGCGGCCGGGCGTCGCCGCCTTCGACTTCGACGGCACGCTGGCGGCCCGCGACACACTGGTCCCTTTCCTGCGGCAGGCACGCGGCGCGCCACGGGTCCTGGCCGCCGCAGCCAAGGCCTTGCCCCAGGTGCGCGATCGCGACGGCTTCAAGCTGGCCATGATCGGGCACCTGTTCCGCGGCGAGCGGGCCGACCGGCTGGCGACGTTGGGGCAGGCCTACGTCCCGACGCTGGAGGGGGTGCTGCGGCCGGAGCTGCTGGACCGGCTGCGCTGGCACCAGGCGGAGGGCCACGCCACCGTGCTGGTCTCGGCCTCGCTCGGCGCCTACCTGCGGCCGCTGGCCGAGCGCCTGGGGCTCGATGCCGCCCTCGCCGTCGAGCTGGTCGTGGGGGCGGACGGCCTGCTCACCGGGGAGGTGGTGGGCGGGCTCAACACCCGCGGCCCGGAGAAGGTGTCCCGGCTGCGGGCGTGGGTCGCCCAGCGCCACGGCCCCGGCGCGGCGGTCGAGCTATGGGCGTACGGCGACTCGTCGGGCGACGAGGAGCTCCTGGCCGTGGCCGACCACCCGACGTGGGTGGGCAGGCGAGCTACGCGGGACGGGGTGCGGCCCGCCGGGGACGGCGGCTGACGGCCAGCGCCACCGGCACGCCGAAGATGGCGGCCAGGCCCAGGCCCACCCGGGCCATCGTGGAGAACGGCCCGAGGTCGGCCGAACCGGCGTGGTCCGCGGTAGTGGCCGCCGGCTCGGCGCCCCCGGTCCCCGAGGACCGGGGCGTGCGGGGGACGCCGTTGGCGCCGGCCGCCTCCTCGAACAGCACGGACGCGTCGGCCGGGAGCGTGGGCACGGCCAGCACGTCGACCGACGGGACCGAAGCCGCGGGCGTGGTCCCCCCTCCGCCGGGGCGCCGGGTCAACAGGGGGTCAGTCGGGAGCAGCTACCGTCAACACGCGCTCGCGGTCGAGGCTGGTCAGCCAGGTCGCCGTGTCGCCGTCGACATCTGCCTTCCGGCTCACGACGTCCCGGCCGTCCGTGGCCTGCACCGTCACCACCACCGCGTCGGCGTTGGTGAAAGGCTGGACCGGCATGTCCAGGCGGTAGTCGCGGCCCTTGACCGAGCCGGTCAGGTCGAGCTCGAGCTCGGCCGAGCTGCCCGGCGGGATGTCCACGAACGTGGAATAGACGTGGTACCCCAGCTCCATCTCGGACTGCACCGGCGCGGGCTGGCCTCCCACCCGCGACGCGGCCAGCTCGAAGGGGCTGTAGAGGGACACGAACGAGCGGTTGGTGCCCCGGGGCAGGCCGACCACGTTGCCGATCACGTAGTCGGGCAGGCCGCTCGCCGGCGCGGTGTTCTCCAGCGTCACCTTGAGCGTCGACTCCACCTGGCCGGTCTCGGGGTCCCAGCGCACGTCGTACTGCTCGGTGCGGCGGAGGAACAGGTCGATCTTGGAGGCCCCGGCGTTGGACGTGGTCAGCGTGACCAGGTCGTCGCCCGACACGACCGGCATCTGGCCGGTCACGCCGGTGCCCACCAGCTCGAGCTGGGTCTCGACGTCGGTGGGCGAGAACTGGATGTGGCCGCCGTGCATCACCGGGGCGAGGATCTCGCTGACCTGCCTCGGGCCGGGCAGGTCGGCCGAGGTCAAGCGGTCGAACGTGGTGCGGGCCACGGTCTCCAGCAGGTCGGCGCGCCGCGTCTGGTCCGAGAACAGCAGGTACTGGTCGAGCATGAGGAACTTGGCCGCGTTGTCCGGCGTGAGCTGCTCGGGCAGGCCGGGCACAGCGATGGGGCCGGTGAAGCGCATGAGCGAAGCCAGGCCCACCGGGTCGACGCTCAGCACGCCGTCGATCTGCTCCCCGCCCGACTGGGGGTAGAGGTGCATGGCGGCGAAGGTGATAGCCGCGAAGTCGGGGGACATGGTGAGGTTGCGCCACGTCCCGGCCGGGTCGAAGCGGCCGTAGCGGGACATATAGTCCTCGGGCCCGGGGATGCTGCGCTGCTCCGCCGGCAGCCCGCCCTGCTCCAGCTCGGCGATGCGCCCGAAGCGGGGCATGGACAGCTTCCCGTCGGTCACCACCAGCTCGGCGTAGTTACCGGGGAACCCGGTGCGGCCCCGGGCCTCGACCGGCGTGGTGAACAGCACCAGGTAGCGGGCCGTTCCGCCGGATCCGAGCAGCTTGGGCCCGACCCTGACCGCGGTGAGAGCGGCATCCGCCTCGGGCTGAGCCTCGGCGATCTGGCGGTCGAGGCGATCGATGCGGCCCACCAAAGGCTGGACCAGCCACGGCGAGCGCAGGTCGTCGACCGAAGCCTCCATGCGGTCCAGCGCCAGCTTCACCGACACCAGCGGGGCGGTCATGCCCTCGACCGCCGCGGGATCGAGGCGCCCGGCCGCGAAGCGCAGGGTGTCGACGTCCGCCTGGTCAGCGGCCAGCGACGACACTTCGGCCACGTCGCGGGCCTGGGCGGACAGCTCGCCGACCGCGCTGAGGTTGGGCCCTACGATGGGCAGCGTCCTCGCCGGCGCCACGAACCAGCTCGACAGGGTCGACTCGGCGGTGGCCAGCGAGCGGGCCGCCAGCGAGAGCTGGGTGGCCGCGGTGTCGTCGTCGGCCCGCCGGGCCGCCGCCAGCCCGCCGTCGATGGCGCGGGCGCCGTCGACCAGCGAGCCCGACGCCGACACGATCCCCAGCACCGCTCCCACCAGCATGAGCCCCATCACCCCGGCGGCCAGCAGGGCGACCTTGCGCGTGCGCCCCTGCACGCTGCGGCCGGCGTGGATGTAGCCCGACACGAGGATGGGCAGGATCGCCGCCGCCGTCACCAGAGCCGACAGCCCGTGGAAGGCGACCGGGCCCACCCGCAGGAGCGCGATCACCCCCAGACCGCACACGACCGCGCCCCAGGCTCGGCTGCGGGTGTCGCGCAGCACGGAGACGAAGGCGATGACGATGGCCACCGCCGCGCAGGCCAAGGCCACCCCATCGCCGCCCAGCACCGCGGCGGCGCCCGCGGGCAGGAACCAGGTCCAGCGCCGGGCCGTGGCCCCGAAGGTGGCCACCACCGCGCCCAGCACCAGGCTCCAGAAGGCGTCGGCGGCGTCCAGGCCGGTCGGCTGCGCGGTGGTGAGCAGCGCGGCCCCCACGCCCGCGGCGGCGATCGCCGCCCCGAACGCGACGGGATGAGAGGGGCGGGTGGCCATGGCGACGACGCGGGGATTCGGTTCGGGGGTCAGCCACATGGAACCGGTGAATCTACGTGCGCCGGGGCGCGCCGGCGCACGCGTCGAGCTCCTACGGCTGCTACCCCCATCCCAGACACCCGAGGCCCACTCTAGGTCCGGCGCGGGCTCCGCTACTTGGGCTGCATGCGGACGCCGCCGTCGACGCGGATGACCTCGGCGTTCATGTAGCTGTTGGCCAGCAGCTCGACGGCCATGCCCGCGAACTCGCCCGCGGTGCCCAGGCGCTTGGGGAACAGCACGTCGCGCTTGAGCCGCTCCTTGAACTGCTCGCTGGCTTCGCCCTGGCCGTAGATAGGCGTGTCGATGAGGCCAGGGGCGATGCAGTTGACCCGCACGCCGACCGCCGACAGATCCCGGGCCACGGGCAGGGTCATGCCGACCACACCACCCTTGGAGGCCGAGTAGCTGGCCTGGCCGATCTGGCCGTCGAACGCGGCCACCGACGCGACGGTCACGATGGCGCCACGCTCGCCGTCGGCCAGCGGCTCGGTCTGCGACATGGCGGTGGCCGCCAACCGGATGCAGTCGAAGGTGCCGACCAGGTTGATGTCGACCACCTTCTTGAAGATCCCGAGGTCGTGCGCCGAGGAGTACTGGCCGTCCTTGCCGATGGTGCGGGTGGCCCAGCCGATGCCGGCCGCGGTGACCAGGGCGCGCAGCGGGCCCATGTCGTTGGCCGCCTCGACCGCGGCCGTGATCTGCTCGGTGTCGGTGACGTCGGTGGCCACGAACAGGCCGCCGATCTCCTTGGCGAGCGCCTCGCCCTTGTCGGCCTGGCGGTCGAGGTCGGCGAGCACGACGTGGGCACCCCGCCCGGCCAGGGCCGTGGCGGTCGCGGCCCCGAGGCCGGACGCGCCCCCGGTGACGATGGCAGAGATCCCGTTGAGGTCCATGCCGGGACTGTATTGACTCGCCGGTCAAGCGGTCGAGCCCGGCCCGACCCGGCCCGCCCGCCACTCGTCCAGGTCGGCGTCGGGCTGTAGCACCACCATGACCAGCTCGACCGGCTCGGCGCCGTCGTTGCGGTACGAGTGGTCCCGGTCGGCCGGGTACATGGCCGCGCCACCGGCCGGGACGAGGTGGTCGATGCCCGCCACCTCCAGCGTGAGCGTGCCGGACAGGACCGCCACCATCTCCCGCGTGCCGTCGGCGTGCGCCTCGGAGCCGTGGCTGTCGTGCGGGGCCAGCCGCCAGGTCCACAGCTCGACGTGGTGGCGCTCGTCCGAGCCCACGAGCAGGTCGCCCACGCTGCCCGCCCCGCTCTCCCACAGCCGCACGACCTCGCCGGGCCCGATCACCTGGACCTCGGGCACCTCGTCCGTCTCGATCAGCCCTGCCAACGACACGCCCAGCGTCTCGGCCACCTTGCACAGCGTGCCCAGGCTGGGGTTGGTCCGGGCCTGCTCGAGGTGGACGAGCATGCCCTTGCTCACCCCGCAGCGGGACGCGAACTGGTCGAGGCTCCAGCCGCGGGCGGAGCGGAGGCGGCGGGTGTTGCGGGCGACGGCGGCGGCGACGACCTCGGGTGAGGGCACCGGTACAGCGT
>JBKPRV010000228.1:0-7513 GCA_046734715.1 Actinomycetota bacterium
GTCGGCGGCCGCCTTCGCCCGGCGGGTGGCGTCGATGGCGGCCTCGGTGGCTTCGCTCGCCGCCGCGCGCGTCTGCCGGGCCGTCGACCGGGCCCGCGACGAGCCGCGCGGCGCCCGGCGGGGCTTCTTCCGCCGCAGGACGGTGGCGACGAGGTCACCGACGGCGGTCAGGGTGCCCTGGACCAGCCCGCTCACCGTGTCGCCGATGCGGTCGGCGACGCCGGCGGCCGCCCCGACCACCACGTTGGCCGGCGGCGCGTCGGGCGAACGGGGATGCGGGCGGGTGGGGGCCGTCTTCCGGGCCTCCACCATGGCGTCACCGAGATGGCTCAGGGCGTCACGCCCCAGCTCGTCCCGCACCCGCGGGAAGAGCTCCTGCTCCTCTTCCCGGATGTGGTGGCGGACGTTCTCGATCAGCACGGTGACCTTGGCGTCGAAGCGCTCGTCGTCGGGATCCATGTGCTCCAGCTCGGCGAGCACCCACTTGACGATGTGGTGCTCCTCGAGGCTCTCGAGCGCCATGTCCTCGGTGCCCGGCACGGTCGCCCGCACCACGGGATAGAAGAGCTGCTCCTCGATCGCCGCGTGCACCGAGAGTGCCTCGGTGAAGCGGTCCACGAGGTTGCGCTTCTCGGCGTGGGCCCGATCCCCGGCCTTCTCGTAGCGCCGGAACAGCTGCTCGACCGTCTTGTGGTCGTCCTTGAGCAAAGTGATTGCGTCCATCCACTGTGGCTACCCCTGCTCGCGGCCCTCAAACGCGCCGGCGGCCGAGTTTGCACGAGCGGCCCGCGCTTGGATAGCCACGAGCGCGACTCAGGGAGGTGGTGGATGCGCCCGCTCGACGGCGTGAAAGTGGTGGAGGCCGCCAGCTATGTGACCGGGCCGTTCGCGGCCCTCGCGCTCGCCGATCTCGGCGCCTCGGTCGTCAAGGTGGAACCGCCCCGAGGCGACCCGATGCGCCGCTTCGGCCTACGCCACCGGGGCGACGGCGTCGGCTTCGCATTCGCGGCGATCAACCGGAACAAGACGTCCGTGACGCTCGACCTGAAGACCGAGGCGGGACTCGACCAGCTTCACGAGCTGCTCACGGCGGCGGATGTGTTCATCACCAACTGGCGGCCGGCCGTGGCCGCCCGGCTCGGATTGACAGCCCCGGCCGTGCGGCGGCGGCATCCGCGCCTCGTCTGGATCCGGCTGTCGGGCTACGGCCAGGACGGGCCGCTGGCCGACTTCCCGGCCTTCGACGGCATCGTGCAAGCGCGCTCGGGCCTCGTCGCCCAGAACGGCGAGCCTCCCCGGCTGGTCCCCGGGTACCTGGTGGACAAGGTGACGGCGATGATGGCCACCCAGTCCGTCCTCGCCGGTCTCGTGCATCGCGACCGCAGCGGCGATGGTGAGGGCGCCGTGGTCGACGTGTCCATGCTCGACTCGATGGCCTACTTCCTCGGTCCGGACCTCCTCGGCGACCACCTCGTCGTCGGAGCGCCCGAGCCCGGCGTCGCCCGCCACATCGCCGCCGCCCGCCCCGCCCGCACCCAGGACGGCTGGATGGTCGTCTCGCCCGTCAGCGGCGCCCAGATGAAGGGTGCGCTGGTCGCGGTGGGCCATCCGGAGTGGGGCGAGCAGCTGCGTGCCGCCGCGACCGCCACCGAGATGATCGAGCGCTTCTACGAGCTCATCGAGCCCGTGCTCCTCACCCGCACCACCTCGGAGTGGGAGCACGCCTTCGCGGCGGCGGACGTTCCGGCCAGCGCCGTCCTGAGCTACGGCGACCACCTGGCGGACCCCCAGGTGGCCTCGAACGGCACCTACCGAGTGGTTGACGACCCCGGGCTCGGCCGGGTGAGGACCCTCCGCTACCCGGCGCTCTTCGACGGCGCCCCCACCGATACCGACGACCTGCCGATCCCGCATGGGGGCGACGTCCCGTAACCGGTGGATGGCGCCGCGAGGGTCAGGAGATCTCGGCGAGCTTGACGTTGGCCCGGCGGGTCACCTCGGCGAGCGTCCGCCGGGTCGCCTCCAGGTCCTCGGGCGGCAGGTCGCCGTACAGCTCGACGGTGAGCCGGGAGACGTCGTTCCGGATCGGCCGGAACACGCCCTCGGCGGCCGCGGTCGGGGCGAGCCGATCGCCGTCGGGGGCGAGCATCCCGCCGTCGATCATGCGGTCGAGGGTCGCCCGGGCCTCGCTCTCGGGCACCTTGAGCCCGTCGACCTGGCGGGCGACGAGGTCGCCCTCGGGCAGCGGGCCGGTGGCGTCAAGAGTGAACAGCACGGTCCAGTGGGCGAAGGGCAGGCCCACGGCCTCGAGCTTGCGGTCGAGCAGGGCGCCGATCGCCCGTTGGGCCTGGCCGATCTCCCGGCCGGTGAGCGCGGGGGTGGGGTTGGACGTAGGGGTGGTCATGGGGTGTCTCCTGGTTGGGGGGCAGTGCGGAGCAGCGTGCGCAGGGCGTCGCCGAGCGCTCCCACCTGGTCGGAGCCAGGCCCGCCGAGCACGGCCGTGAGGTCCCGGTCGAGGGTGCGGACGATCGGGATGGCCCGGTCGGCCACGTCGCGGCCGCGTTCGGTCAACGTGATCTGAACCGCCCGCGCATCGCTCGGATCGGGCGTGCGGTCTACGAGCCCGTCGGCCTCCAGGGCGCGGACGAGCTTGGAGACATAGATCGTCCCCAGGCCGGTCCAGCCGGCGAGTCGTCGCTGGCTCGGCTTCTCGCCTCTGGCCGTCAGGCCGCGGAGGGATGCGAGTGCGACGTACTGGGCGTGGGTGAGGCCCAGGGGCGCCACCGCTCGGTCGACCGCGGATCGCCAGCGCATCGCCAGTTGCCACACCAGTGCGCCTGTCGTCGGCAGCTCCGGCTCGTCCATGGCAGTTAGTATACATGAATACTGTTTACATGATAAGTATTTCTCGGAAGTCGTCGCGCCCTACAGTCCTGGTGTCGACGATCTCTCCGCTGCCGGGGTTGCGCCGCCGGCGGGCCGGGCTCGCCGTGTGCTCACCCCGCCGCGCGACAGCCGGGGCTACTGGTGGGCGGGTCTGGTCCTGTTCCTCCTCGCCGCCGCGTTCCTGGGCCTGACCGCGATCATGGTCGGCATCATCGCCCTCACGCTGGCGATCGTGTATCTGCCCCGGCTCCTCCGCCGCCGCTGATGGCAGGACGTCTGCGCATCGGTGTGCAGCTTCCCGAGGTCGAACGGCACGTGCCCTGGCCCGACTACCTGGCCATGGCGCGTGCGGCCGAGGACGTGGGGTTCGACTCGATCTGGGTCGGCGACCACCTCCTCTACCGGGGTGACGGGCGCGAGGAGCGGGGGCCGTGGGACGCCTGGGCTCTCCTGGCCGCGCTGGCGGCCCACACCGAGCGTGTTCGCCTGGGCCCCCTGGTGGCATGCACGGCGTTCGCGCCGCCCGGTCTGCTGGCGAGGAAGGCCGCCGCGGTCCAGGAGGTCAGCGGGGGGCGACTGGTGCTCGGGCTGGGCGCGGGGTGGAACGAGACGGAGTTCCGGGCGTTCGGGCTCCCCTTCGACCACCGCGCCTCGCGCTTCGGGGAGGCCTTCGAGATCATCCGTCGCCTGCTCGCGGGCGAGCGGGTGACGTTCGAGGGGCGGTTCGAGCGGGTGCAGGACGCGGTGCTGCTCCCCCGGCCCGTCACGCGTCCTCCCCTGATGATCGGCTCGACCGGCGAGCGCGTCCTGCGCCTGGCGTTGCCGCACGTCGCTGCGTGGAACATCTGGTACGCCTGGTTCGGGAACACGCCCGATGGCTTCGCCCGGGAGAACGAGCGCGTCAGCCGGCTGCTCCAAGATGCCGGCCGAGAACCGTCCGACGTGCTGCGCAGCGCCACGGTGTTCGTCACCCTCGAGCGCGGCCGGCGAGATCGCCCGCACACCGACGAGGTGCCACCGCTCGCCGGGTCACCGGCCGCGATCGCCCGCGGGCTCGCCGAGCTCGCGGCGGCCGGCGTCGACGAAGCGATCCTGGTCGTGAGCCCGATCACCGAGCCCGCCATCCGAGCCCTCGGCGACGTGCTGGCCGTGCTGAAGGCCTGACCACGAGGAGTGGCCCGGCCACACCGCTAGCGTCGCCCCATGGGCGAGCGCGGCGACGGCATGACCCGGCTCGTGGGCCGTGACGCGGAGCAGCGCCAGCTGCGCGGCGTCGTCGCCGCCGGCCTGGACGGGACCGGCGGCGCCCTGCTGGTGACCGGCGAGCCGGGGATCGGGAAGACCGCCCTCCTCGGGGCGGCGCTGGGCGCTGCGGACGAGGCCCAGGTCCTGCGGGTGGACGGGTACGAGGCGGAAGCGACCATCCCCTTCGCCGCCGTGGGCCGCCTGATCGCCCCGCTTCGCTCCCACGTCCCCGATCTGCCGGCGCGGCACCGGCAGGCGCTGGACACGGCGGCCGGGCGGGTCGACGGGCCGCCGCCCGACCGGTACCTCGTGGGCCTCGGCGTGCTGGGGTTGCTGGCCGCCGCGGCCGAGGACGCTCCGGTGGTCGGCGCGCTCGACGACCTGCACTGGTTCGACGCCGAGTCGGTAAGCGTGCTGGCCTTCGTGGCGCGGCGTCTGCGCGTGGAGGCGGTCGCCCTGCTGTTCACCGCGCGGGAGGACGCCCGGATCGACGTCGCCATGGCCGGCATCCCCTGTCTCCGCCTCGGCGGGCTGGAGACCGCGCCGGCGGTGACGCTGCTCGAGGCGTCGCTCGGCGACGCTGTCGACCCGCTGGCCGCCACGCGGATCGCCACCGCCACCGGAGGCAACCCGCTGGCCTTGATCGACCTCGCCACCGATCTGAGGGGCCCCGAGCTCGCGGCCGCGGGCATTGCCGACTCGCCGCTGCCCGTCGGGCGCCGCCTCGAGGCCCACTACGCCCGGCAGGCGCGGGAGGCCGGGCCGGAGGTGGAGCAGTGGCTGCTCGTGGCGGCGGCCGACTCCACGGGCGACCTCGCGCTCGTGGCGCGGGCGGCCGAAGCGCTGGACGTCTCCATGGGCGCCGGCGAGGAGGCCGAGGCCGCCGGGCTGGTCGACCTGGGACGCGTCGTCACGTTCCGCCATCCCCTGGTTCGCGCCGCGGTGTACAACGCGGCGGGCGGCGCGACCCGGCGGCGGGTGCACGCGGCGCTGGCCGGTGCCGCGACCGATCTGGAGCTGACCGAGCTCGGGGCCTGGCATGCCGGCCGGGCGGTGATCGGCACGGACGACGGGGTCGCCGATCGCCTGGAGGCCGCCGCCGACCTGGCCGCCCGCCGCGGCGGCCTCGTGTCGCGCGCGAGCGTGCTCGCCCGGGCCGCGGAGCTGACCTCGGACGCCGGCACGCGCGCCGAGCGCCTGATCGCCGCCGCGGAAGCGGCCCTGGCGGCAGGGGGCGCCGAGCTGGCGAAAGGCCTGCTCGCGGGCGTGGACGACGTGGACCTGGACCCGGCGTCCCGCGGCCGGCTGATCTCGGTGCGGGTCGGCGCCGCCCTGTTCACGGCCGACGGCCCGGGAATCCTGCGCGCCAGCGCCGACATGCTCGCGGCGGCCGACTGCTTCCGCGGCGCCGACCCGGACCTCGAACAGCAGGCCCTCGTGAAGGCGTTCGACTACTGCCTGACGTCGGAACGCCTGCGAGAGGGCGTCACGCTGGCGGAGCTGGGACGGCGTCTCGACGACGGCGCCCGGCGCGGCACCGGCCCGGCCGCCGCCATCCTGGGGGGACTCGCAGCCCACCTCCTCCTCCCTTACGCCGAGGCGGTGCCGCGCATGGCGGCCGCGGTCGAGACGCTGCTCGCCCTCCCTCCCGCCGACCTGGCCCACTACGGCCCGGCCGGCGTGGCCCTGACCACGGCCCTGTGGGACCAGGATGCCCGGCGGGCGTGCCTCACCCGCGCCGCCGACGCCGCCCGGGACATCGGCTCGCTCCCGGCCCTCGACACCGTGCTGTGGATCATGTCGCTGGCCGAGCTGAGCGGCGGCAGCCCGGTGCGCGCCGCGCAGTACGTCGAGCAGGTCCGGGAGCTGCGCCGGGCCATCGGGCACGACGGCGAGCACGTCGTCAACGTCGCCCAGCTGGCCTGGTCCGGCGCCGATCGCTCGCAGGTCACGGCGTTCGCCGACGCCGCGCTCGCCATGGGCTTCGCCGGCGTCCACGCCTCGGCGGCCGGTGCCCTCGCCGTCCGGGACCTCGCCGACGGCCGCTACGAGGACGCCCGCGTGCGCCTGCAGCCGCTGGTCGACGACCCCTTCCTGCAGGCCACGCCCCACCAGTACCCCGACTACGTCGAGGCGGCGGCGCGCAGCGGCCATCGGGACGAGGCGGGAGGGGTGGCCGAGATCCTCGGGTCCCTGGCCGCCGCCAGCGGTTCGGCATGGGCCGGCGGCGTCGCCGAGCGCTCCCGGGCCCTCCTCGCCGATGACGACGCCGCGCCCGTCCACTACGCGGCGTCGGTCGACAAGCTCACGGGCCGAGGCGTCGACGTCGACCTGGCCCGGGCCCACCTGCTCTACGGCGAGTGGCTACGCCGCGCCCGGAGGCGCCGCGAGGCGCGCGAGCACCTGCACGCGGCCATGGCCCTGTTCGAGAGCACCGGGGCGACCATCTTCACCCCGCGCACCGCCGCGGAGCTCGAGGCCAGCGGCCATCGCCGCGCCCGCCCGAGCCCCACCCGGCCGGTCCGGCCGCCGCTCGCCCTCACCCCTCAGGAGGCGACGGTCGCCCGCCTCGCGGCCGGCGGCAGCACCAACGCCGAGATCGGCGCCACCATGTTCATCAGCGTGAACACGGTCGACTACCACCTCCGCAAGGTGTTCCAGAAGCTCGGCATCTCCTCCCGCCGCCAGCTGCGCCACCGGGTCGGGGAGGGGGCCTGACCGGCCACAACCACGCGCCACGCGTGGTCCGGCGGCGCCCGCCAGGCCCCAAGCTGCCTCGCTCCACCCCTGGAAGCCCCCGCGACCGCTGCGACCCCGAGGAGCACCCATGCCTGCCACCCCGCCCGACACCGTCGTCCTGGTCCACGGTCTGTGGATGACCCCCCGGAGCTGGGAGCACTGGGTCGACTACTACCAGGCCAAGGGCATGAAGGTGCTCACGCCCGGCTACCCCGGCTTCGAGATCGAGGTCGAGGCCCTGCGCGCCAACCCCGAGATCATCTCGGAGCTGACCGTGCCCGAGACGGTCGACCACCTGGCGGCGGCGATCGAGCAGGTGGCCGTGCCCCCGATCATCATGGGCCACTCGTTCGGCGGGACGCTCACCCAGCTGCTGCTCGCCCGCGGGCTCGGCTCGGCCGGGGTCGTGATCAACTCCGCCCCGACCGAGGGCGTCCGGGTGACCCCGATCTCCCAGGCCCGATCGCTGTTCCCGGCGCTCAAGAGTCCGGCGAACCGCCACAAGCCGGTCGGCTTCACCGAGGACGAGTTCCACTACGCCTTCACCAACACGCTGACGGCCGAGGAGTCCAAGGTGGTGTGGGACCGCTACGCCATCCCCGCCCCCGGGCGCTGGGTGTGGGACTACGGCGTGATCGCCAAC
>JBKPRV010000229.1:0-7186 GCA_046734715.1 Actinomycetota bacterium
GGCGTGGCGACCGCGGTGGGCGCCGGCGCCAGCGCCGGTGACCTCGCCGTCACGGCCGCCCACCGCGGCGCCGACCGCCGAGGACATCCGCGAGAGCCGGCTGGCCAACGGCGTGCGCATCGTCACCGAGCGCATGCCGGAGGCCCGGTCGGTGTCCCTCGGGGTCTGGGTCGGCGTGGGTGGGCGTGACGAGCCCGACGAGCTCGCGGGTGCGAGCCACTTCCTCGAGCACCTGGTGTTCAAGGGCACGTCCACCCGCAGCGCCCGCGAGATCGCCGAGGCGGTCGACGCGGTCGGCGGCGAGATGAACGCCTTCACCAACCGCGAGCACACCGCGTACTACACGCGGCTGCCCGCGGACCGGGCCGACCTCGGCTTCGAGCTCATCGGCGACGTGCTCACCGATCCGGCGTTCCGGCCCCCCGAGGTCGACGCCGAGCGCCACGTGATCCTCGAAGAGATCCTCATGAACCTGGACATGCCCGAGGATCACGTGCACACCTTGCTGGCCGAGGCCCTGTTCCCCGGCCACCCGCTCGGGCGCGAGGTGCTCGGCACCAAGGAGACGGTCGAGGCCGCCACCCGGGACGAGATCGCCGAGTTCTTCGCCCACTGGTACCTGCCCCGCAACCTGGTGGTGGTGGCGGCGGGCAACCTGGAGCACGACCGGGTGGTCGACGCCTTCGCCGCGTCGCTGGGCTCGCTGGAGGGCGGCGAGCGCCCGGTGCGCACGGCTCCGGGCCCCTCGGTCGAGCCCCTCACGGTGCTGGACGACCCGACCGAGCAGGCGCACGTGGCCATGGGCTGGCGGGCCATCAACCACTTCGACGACGACCGCTACGCCCTCACGGTGGCCAACCAGGTGCTGGGCGGCGGCATGTCCAGCCGGCTGTTCCAGGAGGTCCGTGAGCAGCGGGGGCTGTGCTACTCGGTCTACTCGTGGGCCGCGACGTACGTCGACGCCGGCTGCGCGGGCATCTACGCCGGCACCGCCCCGAGCCGCGTCGGCGAGCTGCTGAGCGTGATCGACGACGAGGTCGCCAAGCTGGTGGCCTCGGGCGTGACGGAGGCCGAGCTGGCGGTGGCCAAGGGCTACATCGAGGGCTCGCTGGTGCTGGGGCTGGAGGACTCGGGCTCACGCATGGGCCGGCTGGGCCGCAGCCTCATGGCCCGCGACGAGATCGTCTCCGTGGACGAGCAGCTGGCCCGCATCCAGGCCGTCACCGCCGACGACGTGGCCGCGGTGGCGCAGCGCGTGTTCGGCACCGACCGCGCGCTGGCGGTCGTCGGCCACGTCGACCCCGCCGCGCTCCGCTCCGACTAAGGCTGCTCGCGCACGCGCCCGGCATCGACCGCGACCACGCGGTCGATGCCCACGGCCTCCAACATCCGGCGGTCGTGGGTGACGAGGGCCAGCGTGCCCGTGAAGCCCTCGACCGCCTGCTCCAGCTGCTCGACGGCCTCGAGGTCCAGGTGGTTGGTGGGCTCGTCCAGCACCAGGACGTTCACGCCCCGCACGGCCAGCACCGCCAGCGTCGCGCGGGTGCGCTCGCCCGGTGACAGCGACTCGGGCGGCCGGGACACGTGGTCGGCGGCCAGGCCGAACTTGGCGAGCGCCGAGCGGGCCGCGGCGCGGTCGTCCACGCCGGTGGCGGTGTGGAATCCGGCCAGCAGGCTGGGCGCGCCCGCGAACAGGTCCCGGTCCTGGCTGATCTCGCCCACGACCACGCTCGGGCCCTGCCAGCTCGAGCCCGACGTCAGGGGGACACGGCCGAACAGCGCACCCAGGAGCGTGGTCTTGCCCGAGCCGTTGCGGCCGACGACCGCCAGCCGGTCACCCCAGCGCAGCTCGAAGGTCACCGGTCCCAGCCGGAACTCCGGGCGCTCGACCACCGCCTGGTCCAGGCGGGCCACGACGTCGCCGGCGCGGCCGGCCGCGGCGAAGCTCAGGCGCAGGTCCCAGCCCTCGAACGGCTTGTCCACCTGCTCCAACCGGGCCAGGGCGCGGTCGGTGGCCTTGGCTTTGGCCGCCAGCTTCTCGGCGCCGGCGACGGCCCAGTTCCGGACGAACTTGTCGGGCTCGTCCGACTTCTTGGCCGTGGTCACGCCGCGGGTGGCCCACTGGCGCTGGACCCGGGCACGCTCCCGAAGGGCGTCGCGTTGCTCGACGTAGACCTTGTAGTCGGTCTCGGCGTGGTTCCGGGCCCGGGCCCGCTCGTCGAGGTAGGACAGCCAGCCGCCCTCGTAGCGGGAGAGCGTGTGGAGGTGGGCGTCGATCTCGGCCACCGCGGTGACCGTCCGCTCCAGGAAGGCGCGGTCGTGGGACACGACCATCACCGGTGCGTTGAGGCCGAGGACGAAGCGCTCCAGCCGGTCGAGGCCGTCGAGGTCGAGGTCGTTGGTGGGCTCGTCGAGCAGGAAGACGTCGAAGCGGGCCAGCAGGAGGGCGGCGAGCTGGGCGCGAGCGGCCTGGCCCCCCGACAGCTCGGCTACGGGACGGTCCAGCAGGCCGCGAGCGAGGCCCAGGTCGTCGAGGACCGCGGCGGCGCGGCTGTCGAGGTCGGCCCCGCCGAGCGCCATCCAGTGGTCGAGCGCGGCCCCGTAGCGCTCGGTGGCGCCGGGGGCGTCGCCGGCCAGGTCGTCGGTGGCCGCGTCCAGGGCGCGCGAGGCCTCGCCCACGCCGGTCCGGCGGGCCAGCAGCGCAGCCAGGGTCTCGCCCGGGCGGGGCGCCGGCTCCTGGGGCAGGTAGCCGACCGAGGCCGTGGGTGGCGCCAGCCGCACGAGGCCGCGCTCGGGCGGGAG
The DNA here is from genome assembly GCA_046734715.1 of Actinomycetota bacterium. Taxonomy (GTDB): domain Bacteria; phylum Actinomycetota; class Acidimicrobiia; order Acidimicrobiales; family VFJN01; genus ZC4RG19. The sequence continues at coordinate 2,803 of JBKPRV010000229.1, forward strand.
GAGGCCGGCCAGCACGCGCAGCAGCGTGGTCTTCCCGGAGCCGTTGGGCCCGACCAGGCCCACGCGGGCGCCCGGCGCCAGCACGAGGTCGACGCCGGCCAGCAACGGATGGGGACCGGCGGCGACCGTGAGGTCGCGGGTGGTGAGGGTGGCGAGCGGGGTGGACACGGCACTCCAGGGGGTCGACGGGGAAGGGGACGCACGCTGGGATGGGCCGGTGTCGCTACATCACCTTCCACCCTAGCTGTGACTGCGGCCGCCACTAACGTGCTTTCCGCATGGCGATACGAGTGGGTGTGTTCGGGGCCGGGGGTCGCATGGGGCGCACGGTGTGCCGGTCGGTGGCCGGCGACCCCGACCTGGAATTGGTGGGCGCCATCGATCCGCACCACTCGGGCCTGGACCTGCGCCACGCCACCGGCGTCGAGGACATGCCCGACCTGCACATCGATCCGGACCCCTCGACGTTGCTCGACAGCGGCGTCGAGGTGGTCGTCGACTTCACCGTGCCCGACGCCACCCGGGGGAACCTGGCGTGGGCCGCGAGCAACGGCGTCCACGCGGTGGTGGGCACCACCGGGCTGATCGAGGCCGACTACGAGGAGCAGCGGGCCGCCTTCACCCGCTCGAACTGCGTGATCGCCCCCAACTTCGCCATCGGCGCGGTGCTCATGATGCGCTTCGCCGAGGTGGCGGCGCCGTGGTTCGAGACGGCCGAGGTGATCGAGCTGCACCACGACGGCAAGGTCGACGCCCCCTCAGGCACCGCCATGCTCACGGTGAGCCGCATGGCCGAGGCGTCGGACGACTGGGCCGAGGACCCCACCCGCAAGGAGACCCTGCCCGGCGCCCGGGGCGCCAGGGGCCCGGCCGGGATCCCGGTGCACTCGGTGCGGCTGCGGGGCCTCGTGGCCCACCAGGAGGTGCTGCTCGGCACTACCGGGCAGTCGCTGACCATCCGCCACGACAGCTACGACCGGGAGAGCTTCATGCCCGGCGTGCTGCTGGCCATCAAGCAGGTGGCCCACCGCCCGGGCGTAACCGTGGGGCTCGACAGCCTCTTAGGTCTCTAACACGTACTATCTGACGAGTCGTCAGATAGAGGGAGGGGCGCGCCGTGCTGGAGGCACGCAACATCTGGGATCTCGTGGTGCGCCGGGCCGAGGAGACTCCGGACCGGGAGATGGCGGTGGACGAGCGCGGGCGGCGCCTGAGCTTCGGGGACTACCGCGCCCGGGCGGAGCGGGCCGCGGCCGGCCTCGCCGCGCTGGGGGTGGGGGACGGGACCGTCGTGTCCTGGGTCCAGCCCACGACCCTGGAGGCGATGCTGCTGTTCGGGGCGCTGCGCCGGCTGGGCGCGGTGCAGAACCCGATCCTGCCCATCTACCGCGAGCGCGAGGTGGGCTTCATCGTGCGCCAGGCGGGGTCCCGGCTGCTGATCGTGCCTCCGACGTGGCGAGGGTTCGACTACGAGGCCATGGCCCGGGGCGTGACCGACGGGACCGACACCGGCGTGCTCGTGGTCGACGACCAGCTGCCCGAAGGCGACCCCGGCTCGCTGCCGCCCCCGCCCGAGGACGACATGACGGCCGAGGGCGACGTGCCGGTCCGGTTCATCTACTACACATCGGGCACGACCGCGGAGCCGAAGGGCGCCCGACATGGCGATCGGACGCTGCGCACCGCCTCGCTCGGCATGTCCGAGCGGCTGGGCCTGGCCGAGGACGACCGCTTCGCCTTCGTCTTCCCCATCACGCACGTGGCCGGGGGCGTGTACGCCTACGCGGCGCTCGCCTACGGGCTGACCTTCGTGCTCGACCAGGCCTTCGACCCCAACACCACCATCGACCTGCTGCGCCGGGAGTCCATCACCCAGGCGGGCGCGGGCACCTTCTTCCACCAGACCTACCTGGCCGCCCAGCAGGCCCTGCCCGAAGGTGAGCGGCTGTTCCCCCACGTGCGCACGTTCCCCGGCGGCGGGGCGCCCAAGCCGCCGAGCCTCCACCATGCGCTCAAGGCGGCATTCGGCGCCGGCGTGGTGTCGGGCTACGGCCTCACCGAAGCGCCCATCCTCACCATGAACCACCACGACGCGCCGGACGAGGTCCTGGCCACCACCGAGGGCCCGGCGGTGGCGGGCACCCGCCTGCGCATCGTGACCGTCGACGGCAAGGAGGCCGGTGTCGGGGAGGAGGGCGAGGTGCGGGCCAAGGGCCCGCAGGTGACCCTCGGCTACCTCGACGCCAGCCTGGACGGGGCCGCGTTCGACGACGAGGGCTGGTTCCGCACCGGCGACCTGGGCACGCTGGACGCCGAGGGCAACCTCACCATCACCGGCCGGCTCAAGGACGTGATCATCCGCAAGGGCGAGAACATCTCGGCCAAGGAGGTCGAGGACCTGCTGTTCACCCACCCCCGAGTGGCCGATGTCGCCGTCATCGGCCTGCCCGACCCCGACAGCGGGGAGCGGGCCTGCGCGGTGGTCGTCGCCGCGCCGGGCGAGGAGCCCATCAGCTTCGAGGAGATGAAGCAGCACCTGCTGGCCGCCGGGCTCATCACCCGCAAGCTGCCCGAGCAGCTCGAGGTGGTCGACGCACTGCCCCGGAACCCGTCGGGCAAGATCGTCAAGTTCGAGCTGCAGAAGCGCTTCGAAGGGAGCTAGTGCACCCGGGTCGTCACCGAGGTGCCGTGGAGGCCGGCCATGGCGCGCTTGAGGCCGGGGATGCCGGACAGGGCGCCGGCCCGGTGGCCGTTGACCAGCTCGCGCTGGCATACGCCGTCGCCGTCCCAGGCCAGGATGCAGCCCCCGGGATCGACGTTGGCCAGCGCCAGGATGGCGCCTGACGCCTCCATGGCCCGGGCCTGGAGCACCAGCGCGGCGCTGCCGCTGTAGACGCCCGCGCCCACCCTGTCGATCTCCACCGCGAGGCGGGCAGGGTCACCGGTCGAGTCCTTGACGCCGCACACCGGCAGGTCGTGCAGCAGGTCCACGTGGATGCCGGGAGCCGACATCGGGGGAAAGTGGTAGCCGAGAATGGGCACGTCGACCGCCCGGGCCACTGCGTCGTAGTAGGGCCGGGGGTCGTCGGTGCCGGGCGGGGACAGGACCAGCAGGGCGTCGGCCCCGTCGGCTGCGGCCCGCCGGGACAGGGCCACCGCCTGGCGGGCCGATGGCGCCCCGGTCCCGGCCAGCACTGGCACCCGGCCGGCCACCGCCTCTCGCACCGCGGTCAGCAGCCGGCTGCGCTCGTCCGCGTCGAGGGATGACGCCTCGCCGGTCGAGCCGGCCACCACCACGCCCCGCACCCCCGCGTCCACCAGCCGGACGGCATGCTCGGCGGTGGCGGGGGCGTCCAGCTCGCCGGCCCGGTCGAACAGCGTGACCAGGGCGACGCCGACGCCGGTGAACGGCGGGGGAGCCTGCACGGCGGGGACGTTACTTCTGCCGCGCCGGGTGCACACGCATCGCGAGACGATATGTTTCAGGTCGTCATGCGATACAACGACCTGACTCCGGCTACTGACCGCGTGCGGCGCGTCCGTAGGCCTGGCCGGTGGGGCTGCCGCCTGGGTGCTGCTGCACCTCACCGACCTGGCGGTGGCGGACGTGCCGGTCGTCGACGACGACGGCAATCTGGTGGGTGTGTGCACCCGCCACGACCTGCTCTCGGCCCGCGTCGCGCTGCTCGCCCACGAGCACCCGCAGCCCGGCTGGCTGGCCCGCCGCCGCAACGGCGGCCCGCCATGAGTGACGCCGGCGGCGATCCCGCATGCTGGGCCGACCGGGTGTGCCCCGTGTGCGGCATGCTCGACGAGCGCAAGCGCCGGGACGGCCGGTGTCCCCACTGCCACGCGCTGGCCGACGAGGACTACGAGCGGCTGCTGGAGGTGCGGGACGGGCTGCGCCGCTTCCTGCACTGGAGCGAGCAGCAGGCCCGGGCCGCGGGGGTCACGCCGGCACAGCACCAGCTGCTGCTGGCCGTGCGGGGCCATCCCGGCGGGACGCCGACGGTGGGCGAGGTGGCCGACCACCTGCTGCTCCGCCACCACAGCGCGGTGGGGCTCCTCGACCGGGCCGAGGCGTTGGGCCTGGTGGTCCGCCACCGCGACGCCGAGGACCACCGCGTGGTGCGGGTGACCCTCAGCGGCCGGGGGGAGGCGATCCTGGCCGCGCTGGCGGCCGAGCACCTGGAGGAGCTCCGCCGCCTCGGACTGGTCTACCGCGACCTCGGCACCGACCTGCCAAGGAACCTCTAGGTTCAAGAAGTGCGGGTTGCTGACGTTCGCCATCAACCTGCTCATCCCGCGCGACGGCAACACCTTCTCCGCCACGGCCTCTCCGAAGGCCTGACGGACACTCGCCTTCCTGGCGGGACGGTAGGGG
>JBKPRV010000230.1:0-7046 GCA_046734715.1 Actinomycetota bacterium
GACCAGTTGGAGGCGGCCGGCGACAGCGCCGACAAGCGGGGCATCCCTCACCTGTTCCTGCTCGAGAACGACTACGTGATCGCGCTGTTGCGCACCGAGGTCGAGTTCACCCGCCGGCTGGTGGCCGAGATCGAGTCCGGGGAGATCGACGGGCTCGACGAGTGGCGCAGCTGGTACACGCCCCAGACCCCAGGAGACGACTAGATGCCTGCCCCCCCATCCACCCCCGTCATCGAAGCGCGCGGCCTCACCAAGCGCTACGGCAAGGTCGAGGCGCTCGCCGGCCTCGACCTCGTGGCGCACCGCGGCCAGGTCGTGGCCCTGCTGGGGCCCAACGGCGCCGGCAAGACCACCTTCGTGCGTACCATCGCCACCCTCGTCCGGCCCGACGGCGGCTCGCTGTCGGTCGACGGCATCGACGCCGTGCGCCAGCCCGCCAAAGTGCGCCGGATCATCGGCCTGGCCGGCCAGCACGCCGCGGTCGAGGAGGCCATGACCGGCCGCGAGAACCTGCGCATGGTGGCCCGCCTCTTCGGCCTGGACCGGCGCACCGCCGCGGCCAACGCCGACGCGGTGCTGGCCACGCTCGGCCTCACCGACGCGGCCGACCGGCTGGTCCGCACCTACTCGGGCGGCATGCGCCGCCGCCTCGACCTGGGCGCCAGCCTGGTGGGGTCCCCCCGCCTGCTGCTGCTCGACGAGCCCACCACCGGCCTCGATCCCCGCAGCCGCCTGGAGCTGTGGGATGCCATCCGGTCGCTGGTCGCCGTCGGCACCGACGTGCTGCTCACCACCCAGTACCTGGACGAGGCCGACAACCTGGCCGACCGGATCGTCATCATCGACCACGGCCGGGTCATCGCCGAGGGCGCCCCTGCCGAGCTCAAGGCCCAGGCCGGCCGCGACGTCGTGGAGATCCACGGCCGCCGGGTCGAGGACCTCGGACCGCTGGCCGAAGCGGTCACCTCCATCGGCTCGGAAGAGCCCCGCATCGACCACAGCTCCCGCCGGGTCACCGTGCCGGTCGACAGCGGCACCGCCGCCGTCACCGCCGCGGTGCGGGCCGTCGAGGAGCTCGGAGTCGAGATCGACGACATCGGGCTGCGCCGCCCCACCCTCGACGAGGTGTTCCTCACCCTCACCGGCCGCCCTTCGGCCGACGAGGACGCCCACGCCGCCTGACCCCTGCCTCACCGTGATCTAGGAGCGTCCCCCATGACCTCGACCGCGATCGACACGTCCCTTTCCACCTCGTCCCTGCTCTCCGTCACGCCGCCGCGGCGCACCGCCGGGGTCGTCGCCACCGTGGGCCAGGTGGCCCTGCGCACCGTCCGCCAGTTCGCCCGCACGCCCCAGCTGCTGGTGGTGAGCACCGTGCAGGGCGCCATGTTCCTGCTCATCTTCCGCTACGTGTTCGGCGGGGCCATCAACACCGGCGGCATCCCCTACGTCGACTTCCTCGTGCCCGGGTTCGTCGTCACCAGCGTGCTGTTCGCGGGGACCGGCGCGGCGGCCGGGGTGGCCGAGGACGTGGAGCACGGCTTCTTCGACCGGCTGCGCTCGCTGCCGGTGTCGCGCACCGCGCTGCTGGCCGGCCGCTCGGCGGCCGACACCGCGCTGGCCACGTGGGGCCTGTTCGTGACCACCGCCATCGGCTTCCTGGTCGGCTTCCGGCTGCACGGCAGCCTGGCCCAGGGCCTCGCCGCCTTCGGGCTGTGCGTGGTGTTCGCCTTCACCTTCACCTGGCTGTTCATCTGCATCGGCCTCACCGCCGGCAACGCCCAGGCGGCCCAGGGCATGTCGCTCCTGGTCTTCCCGCTCACCTTCGTGTCGAGTGCCTACGTGCCGGTCGACTCGATGCCGGGCTGGATGCAGCCGATCGCCGAGCACCAGCCCATCACCGCCATGGTCAACGCCGTGCGCGCCCTGTGCGTCGGCGACCCGGCGGCCATCGGCCTGAGCGGCTCGATCGCCCACTGGGTGGTCCTGTCGCTGGCCTGGTCGGTGGGCCTGGTGCTGCTGTTCGCCCCGCTGGCGGTCGCCCGCTACCGCCGCGGCTGATCCTCTCCCCCGACCCGCCCCTCGACGCCCGGTCCCCACCTCGGGGGCCGGGCGTTGACTCTCCCCCGAGGGGAGACGTCAAGGTGTCCGGCATGAGCGCGCATCTGGCCAACGTCACCTTCGACTGCGAGGACGCCCTCGCCGTCGCCCGCTTCTGGTCCGCGGTCCTCGACCGCCCGATCAGCGACACGCCCGAGCCCAGCGCCGGCTTCGCCTGCATCGGGACGGTCGATCACGCCGACGCCGGCGGCCCCGCCTGGCTGTTCCAGCGGGTGCCCGAGCCGCGGGTGGCCAAGAACCGGGTGCATGTCGACCTGGCTTCGGCCGACCGCGAGGCCGAGGTCGATCGGCTCGTGGGCCTGGGCGCTCGGCGCCTGGAGGACAAGGACGAGTACGGCTTCCGCTGGACGATCATGGCCGACGTCGAGGGCAACGAGTTCTGTGTGGCCCAGGAGTGAGGCCGGCCACGGTCACGGTCACCAACAGGTCGCCTTCGCGGCTGGTGTGAGCACGGTGGTGGCCGGCGCGGGACCACGGGCCGTCGACTTCGCTGACCGTGACGGCCTGGGGGCGACCGCGTAGGCCGCTGCCCGTGGCCTTGGCCACTGCCTCCTTGACCGTCCACAGGCGGGTCACCCACACGGCCGGGTCCTCGTGGGCGCCCAGGTCGAGCTCGGCGGGGGTCAGGGCCAAGCGGGCGAAGGTGGGGCCGCGGTCGGCGATCACCTCGATGTCGATGCCGGTCGGGCCCGCGGCCGCCGCCGCCACCCCGACCGGGCCGTGATGCGCAATGGAGATGTGCGGTGCCGGCATCCCCGATGGCACCCGGGCCCACGGCCGGCCGGCGGGGTCGTTGGCGATGCGGATGGCGGCTGGTGGGACCGCGACCCCGAGCCAGTCCCGGACCGCCGCCTTGGCCGCGACCCGGCCGAGCACCCGGTCACCTCTGGCGGGCGCAGCCAGTTCCCGGTACCAGGCCCGCTCCTCGTCGTCGAGCGCCCCGGCCACCACCCGCTCGAGCGCGGCGTGCGGGGCGAGTCGGGCCAGCCAGTAGCCGGCGCGGCGCAGCGCCACGACCCCGGTGCCGTCCCAGCCCGGCACCGACCCGTCAATCGACGTCGCAGTCACTAGTAGGGCAGAATACTCCCATGAAGTCAATATCGGGGATGCTGGTGCTGGGGGAGCCCATCTACGCCGGCTGGGGGCCCGACGCCTACCAGGTCCGGGGCGAAGAGGGCGCACTGGTCGCCCGGGCCTCGCCCGCCGCCACCCTGGAGCGGGAGCGGGCCTGGGTCGACGCAGTACGGGCCGAGGGCTACCCCGCTCCCGCGCCCGTGACCGGGGTCGACCGCGCGATCTTGGTGTTCCGCCGCCCTCCGGGCACCAACCTGGCCGAGCGCATGATCGGCGACATTCCCGCGCTCCCCCGCCTGCTCGCCGACTTCGGGCGGCTGCACGCGGCCCTCCACGCCCTGCCGGTGCCCGAGGGGCCGCCGGTGGTCGACCCGGTGGCACCCCCGCCCGACGAGGAGGCCGCGCCGGCCGTCGCCCGGCAGCGGGCCTGGCTGGACCGTGAGCACCGGCCGGCCGCGCACCGGGTGGTGTGCCACGGGGACCTCACCCCGGTGCACGTGCTGCGGGACGGCGACGCCACCCCGGGCGTGCCCGTGAACTGGACGGCTGCCACCGTGGCCGAGCCCGAGCACGACGTCGCCGCCACCCTGGTCGGCTTCTGGTCGAGCGCCCTGTACGGCAACGCGGTGCAACGCCGCCTGCTCCGCCTGGCGCGCGAGCCGCTGGCGTCGGCCTACCTGTCCGCCTACCGGGACGTGGCGCCGTGGCCGCTGGAGGACGACCGCCTGCGCTACTGGCAGGCCTTCCACCTCCATGGGCTGGCGGTGGCCATCGACCGGCGCGTGCGGCTCGGTCCGGCCGGCCCCTGGGACCCGGCCGCCCACGTCGCCACGCCCACCCGCTCGCTGCAGGAGATCGACCGCCGCTTCCGGGAGGTCATCGCCGGTTGACGGCCGGCACCAGCTGCTCCAGCCGTGCCACGGCTTCCGCGGGACCGCCGGCCGCGGCGAACGACTGCCGGATCCGGTCCGCCCCGGCCCGCAAGGCCCGGTCGCCGAGCACCGCCTCCATGGCGGCCCGCAGGTCGTCGGGGCCGGCCCGGTGGAAGCGCACCCGCACCCCGGCTCGCGCCGCCTCCACCTGGGCGGCGACGGCGGGCTGGTCGTCGCGGATCGGGGCCACGACCAGGGGCAGCCCGTGCGCCAGCGCCTCGCACACCGTGTTGTGGCCGCCGTGGCACACGACCGCATCCAGGTGGGGCAGCAAGGCCGGCTGAGGCACCCGGGGCCGGACCAGCACGTTGGGGGGCGCCTCGGGCACCAACTCGGGCGGCGCCACGATGATCCCGCGGGCGTCGATGGCCCCCAGCGCCGAGGCGGCGGCGGCGAAGAAGCGGCCGCCGTTGTGCCAGTTGAGTGTGCCCAGCGACACGAGCACGTGCGGGCCGCCGCCCTCCAGCCAGTCCCAGGGGAACGGGGTGGAGTCGGGCCGCCCACCCACGGCGGGGCCCACGAAGGCGTAGTGGTCGGGATGGCCGTCGCCGCCCACGAAGGCGGGGGTCGAGAACACCAGCACCAGCTCGGGCGAGAAGCGCAGGTCGACCGTGGCCGCCACCCGGGGATCCACGCCCGCGGCGCGCAGCACGTCGCGCTGGAGCCCGTCCGCCCACTCCTTGACCCGCGGGATCAGCTCCATCGGGTCGGCGAGAAGGGCGGACGTGGTGGCCGACGTGGCCCAGGGGAGGCCCCGCGCCAGGGCCACGGCCACCCCCGCCAGGGCCTGCTGGTCGACCACCAGCACGTCGGGCCGGAACCGCTCGACCGCAGCCTCCACGCCCGGGACCATGCAGGAGGCCAGCGGCACCAGGAACTCACCCACCAGATGCTTGAGCGCAGCCGCGCCCCGCAGGTCGTCGGCCCGGGCCGCGATGTGGTCCCGCACGCCCGGCGCCAGGGGCACGGGCAGGAACGTGGCCTCCCGGGGCATGAGCTCGGCCACCACCTCCTCCGGCCCGGCCCAGGCCACCTCGTGGCCCCGGGCCGCCAGCTCCCGGCCCACGGCCAGGGTGGGGTTCACGTGCCCCGCCATGGGCGGGACGACGAACAGGAATCTGCTCACGGGCCGCGCCGGAAGGCCAGCACGTGGTACTCCCACGCCCCCTGGGTGGCCAGCCGCTCGACCCGGTCGATGGTGGCCACCCCTTCCGGCGCGCCCACCTCCCGGTACAGGCGCCGGCGAGCCGCATACGTGGGCAGGGTGCGGGCAGTGACGTCGTCGTCGGCCAGCATCTCGAAGCCCATCACCCGACCCAGGCGCTCGTACGCGGCCGAGGTCACCGGGGCGGCCGAGTGCCCGTACCAGTCGCCGGGGCCCAGCTCGGCCACCTGGGCCAGGAATGTCGGCATCCCCCCGGGGGACAGCAGGAAGTCCGACAGCGCCAGCGTCCCGCCCGGCCGCAGCACTCGGGCCGCCTCCCGGAAGAACCCCTTGCGGGACGGGAAGTGGAACACGCACTCGACCGCCAGGACGTGGTCCAGCGTTCGCGGGGCCACCGGCAGGCGGCAGCCGTCCCCCACCACCAGTGGCGGGTCAACGCCCAGCAGGCGGCGGGCCCAGCGGAGCTGGCGCTCGTCGATGTTGAGCCCGGCCAGGCGGCAGCCGTGGTTGCGGGCGGAGACGTGGGCCAGCGTGCCGCCGAAGCCGCAGCCGACGTCCAGGACGGTGCGGCCGTCGGCGACGCCGGCGACGGCCACGACCCGCTCGGTGAGGGCGGTGGCGGCGGCGACGTAGGCCTCGGGGCTGTCGTCGTCGCTGGCCGGGTCGTCGTACAGGCCCCAGTGCAGGTGGTGCCACCACGACGCCGCCCCGCCCCCTTCCAGGTGGGCGAGGGCCGAGTCCACGTAGGGCAGGTGGACGGTGCTCACGTCCTTCGGGCCACGATGCGGTAGGCATTGCCGGCGTCGCCGGGGCCGAGGCGGGAGTCCTTGAGCTCGTCGGCCAGCTTGGTGACCAGCATGGCGGGGACGGCGGCGCCGTAGAGCGCCACCCGGGCCACCCGGTGCGCCCGCGACGGGACCGGCAGCCAGGGCAGGTGTGGGCTGCGCACCAGGTGCTGCAGCACCAGCCCGACGGCGTTGAACAGGTCACCGCCCATCGTCGCCGGGCCCCGCTCCACCGAGAGGACCTCGAAGCCCACCGCCCCCAGTGCCGCCACCAGGTTGCCGCAGGGCATGAAGTGCTGGTGCTGAGGCTGGCCCCACTGCCACCAGTAGCGGCCCAAGCGGTGCGACCAGGGCGCTTCGGCGTCGGGCACCTCGATCATCAGGTGGCCGCCCGGCTCGACCACCAGGGCGGCGGCCGCGAGCTCGCGGCGGGGGTCGCGGGTGTGCTCGAGGTAGTGGTGCATGCTGACGACGTCGTACGACCGCGGCAGGTTGGGGGCCAGGTCGGGGAACATCCCCCGGTAAGCGGTGTCGACCCGGCCCCGGCGGGCGGCCTCGTCGACCGAGTCGCTCATGTCCAGGGCGTCGAACGTGGCCTCGGGCCAGCGCCGGCGGGCCGCCAGCAGGAAGTGGGCGTGCCCGGTGCCCACGTCCAGCCAGGCCCGCGGCTCGGTGAAGCGGGCCAGCGTCTCGACCCGCCGGCGGTAGATCTTGCCCAGCGCCGCGAAGCTGGTCTCGGCCAGCTCCTCGCCCAGACCGTCGTAGGCGTCGGCGTAGTAGTAGTCGAGCCCTGCCGGGGTCAGCGCCGGGTTCTGGAAGACGTGCCCGCAGTCCCGGCACTCGTCCAGGTGGAAGCGGCCGGGCTTGTGCTGCAGCAGGTCGGTGACGTCGAGCCGGCCGGCCAGGGTGCTCGACCCGCACCAGTAGCAGGTGGCGCGCCGGGGCTCGAACAGCGGGGCGGGATCCGGG
>JBKPRV010000231.1:0-12383 GCA_046734715.1 Actinomycetota bacterium
CGGGGACCTCGATCGTGTACCGCACGATGCACCAGGTCGAACCGTAGTTGGGACAGCTCCCGCGGACCTTGAGGATGCCGTCCTCGGTGGTCACCGAGTGACCGCTGCGCCGGAAGCCGTCGTCGATGCGGGCCCGGACCCTGATCTCGGTGGCGTCCTCCACCCCGATGATGCGCACCCTCCCAGCACTGTTGGCCACGTCCACGCCGGTGATGCCGTCGGCCGGCACGGTGACCGACTCGGTGCGCTGGCTGTGGGCCAGCGCCAGGGCGGTCTGCGTGGCGCCGAACAGCAGCAGCGGCACCGCCACCACGGTGCCCACGATCTTCCATACGAGCCTGCTGTTCATGGCGGCGACCTCAACTGTCCAGCCACCGCAGCACCGCCAGCACGCGCCGGTGGTCGTGCTCGGTGGGCGGCAGGTCCAACTTGGTGAAGATGTTGCTGACGTGCTTCTCGACCGCGCCGTAGCTCACGACCAGCTCACTGGCGATGGCGTGGTTGCTGCGGCCCTCGGCCATCAGGCCCAGCACCTCGCGCTCGCGCGACGACAGGCGCGCCAGCGGGTCCTTGCGCCGGGCGCGGGCGAGCAGTTGGGCCACGACCTCGGGGTCGAGCGCAGTGCCCCCGTGGCCGACGCGGTCGACCGCGGCCAGGAAGTCGCCCACGTCGGCGATGCGATCCTTCAGCAGGTAGCCGAGACCCGCGGTGTCGTCGGCCAGCAGGTCGCTGGCGTAGGTCTCCTCCACGTACTGCGACAGCACCAGGATGCCGATGCCGGGCCAGCGGGCCCGGATCTGCAGCGCGGCGCGGAGGCCGTCGTCGGTGTGGGTGGGCGGCATGCGCACGTCCACCACGCACAGGTCGGGCTGGTGGCGCTCGACCACCACCAGCAGGTCGTCGGCGTTGTCGACCGTCGACACCACCTCGTGGCCCGCGTCGGCCAGAAGGCCGGTGAGCCCGGCCCGCAACAGCACGGAGTCCTCGGCGATCACGATCCGCACGGGATCTCCGCCAGCAGCGTCGTCGGCCCGCCGGGCGGGCTGACCACGTGCATCGCGCCGCCCAACGCAGTGATGCGGTCCCGCAGGCCGGTCAGCCCGGTCCCCTGCCCCACCACCGCTCCGCCCTGGCCGTCGTCCCGGACCTCCACCACGAGGCGGTCGCCCGCCCGGACGATGGTGACCACCGCCCGGGTGGCCTCGGCGTGGCGGGCCACGTTGGTCAGGGCCTCCGACACGACGAAGTAGGCGGTGCTCTCCACGGCCGGCGGTGGGCGCTCGGCCACATTGACGTCCAGCGTGACGGGGACCGGCGACCGGGCCACCACCGCCGAGAGGGCGGCGTCGAGGCCGCGGTCCTCGAGGATGACCGGATGGATGCCTCGCACCAGGTCGCGGATGTCCTTGAGCGCGGCCTTGGCCTCCTCGTGGGCCTCGGCCACCAGCTGGCGGCCGCCTTCCGGGTCGTGCTCCAGCCGCTCACGGGCCGTGCCCAGGTCCATGGCCAGGGCGACGAGGCGTTGCTGGGCACCGTCGTGCAGGTCCCGCTCGATGCGGCGGCGCTCGGCCTCGGCGCTGTCGACCGCGGCCGCCCGGCTGGTCTCCAGGCGGGTGACCTGCTCGCCCAGCTCGTCCTGGCGGCGGGGCGCCAGCAGCCAGCGGGCCACGGCCAGGTCCAGCCGGGCCAGCGCCCGGGTCAGCCACGGCGCGGCCAGGGCGATCCCCACCAAGCCGAGCACGCTGAGCGCCAGGACGGCAAAGCCCTGCGAGGCGGCGAACAGGCCCAGCTTGGCCGCGTTGTCGGGCAGGGCGTTGACGTACAGCGGCAGGAACAGCAGGGCGGCCGACAGGCACCACACCTCCAGCGCCAGCACGGTGGTGAACACCCCGAGCGGGAGCGCCAGCAACAGGTAGGCGATCTCCCGCCAGCGCGGACGGCTCTTGGCCCGCTCGACGAGGCGGCGCCACCAGCCCTTGGCCTCCAGGGGCGGGACCGGGTCCTCCAGACGCTCGCCCAGGAGCGCCGCGACCCGGGACCGCTCCATGCGGGCCAGGCAGTGGGCCACCACGAACAGCAGCCAGGCGAACGGCAGCGCCAGCGGGAAGGTGATGAGCAGGCTGACGCTGACGGCCAGGAGGGTGAACACCACCGAGAACGTGATGCTGCCGACGAACGCGTCGAGCAGCAGGTGGGTCAGCGCCCACCAGGTCGACTGCTCGCGCCAGGGCCGGAGAAGATCACGGATCATCACGGATCACGCTGACACCGTAAGCAGCGCCGGGCCTCCCCACCATGAAGCCCACCTGTGTCCTCCAGGTAGGGACAACCCCACCTGCTCGGGCCTATTGCAGCTTCGACCGGCCGCCGGTGGCGAACCAGCTGGCGGTGAGCTTGAGCTCCGGCCGGCGGGGCTCGATCTCCTCGTAGACGCGGCGGTAGCCGGTGTGGGCGAACACCCAGCGCCCGTCGCGCTTGACGTAGCGGTCCTCGTAGAACGACGACCCGCGCACGGTCAGGCCCAGCTCGCCCAGGATGACCACGTCGTCCAGCGCCCAGATGCCCTCAGCCGTGTCGGGCCCGGTGAGCGTGATCTCGGGCTGGTGCATCTTGTGGCTGGTGAGCATGGACTCGTCGCCCATGGCGCCGGTGAGGAACTCCATGATCGCCTCCCGGCCCTCCAGCTCGGTGGCCCCACCGCCGTAGCTGGCGGTGGCGTCGGGGGCGAACACCTCGGCCAGCTCGTCCCAGCGCTTGGTGTCGATCAGCCGCGCGTAGCGGTACTTGAGCTGGTGGATCTGCTCGATCTCCACGAGGTCGCTCGGAGTCATGGCCCGTGATGTACCACAGCCGCGGTAGGCGGGAACGGTCCGGACATACGATGCCGGCCGACGTCCGGCGCCCTACCGTTCAAGCGGTGTCCGGCACGCTGACCACAGGACACGGCGTGACCGACGCCGACGCCCTGCTTCCCAGAGTGGCGAAGGCGCCGGGGTGGCTGCGCGATGTCGTGCCCGCGCTCGTGGCCGCGGCCATCCAGGTCGGCATCACCCACCTGGCGTCGCGGGGTCAGCCCGAGGCCGAGCCGCTCGACGCTTACGCCATCTTCCTCCTGCTCGCCGGGCCCGCGGCGCTGCTGCTGCGGAGACGGCACCCCAGCTGGTGCGTGGTGCTGGCCTTCGTGCCCACCGCGCTGTATGGGCTGTCGGACTACCCGCGGGGGCCGTTCGTGGTGGCGTTGGCCTTCGCCTTCTTCAACGCGGTGCTGCGGGGGCGGCGCCGGGCGGCGTGGGGCACGCTGGCCGTGGGCTACGTGATCTCGGTCGCGGTCCATCCGGCGCTGCAGGCCGGGGCCTCCTCGTGGGGGTTCGCAGCCGCGCTCCTGGCGTGGCTGCTGGTGCTGGGCGCCGGGGCGGAGCTGTTGCGCAGCCGCCTCGAGCGCCGGGCGGAGGAGGCCGCCGCCCAGGCGGAGCAGGCCCGGCGGCGGGCCAGCGACGAGCGGCTGCGCATCGCCCAGGAGCTCCACGATGTGCTGGCGCACAACATCTCGCTCATCAACGTGCAGGCCGGCGTGGCCCTGCACCTGCTGGACGAGCGCCCCGAGCAGGCCCGCCCCGCGCTGCGGGCGATCCGTGACGCCAGCAAGGACGCGCTGGGGGAGCTGCGCTCGGTGCTCGACATCCTGCGGGTGGGTGAGGCACCCCGGGCTCCGACCGCGGGCCTGGCCGACCTCGACGCCCTGGTGGAGCGCACCCGGGGAACGGGCCTCACGGTCGAGGTCTCGGGCGGCGACGGGCTGGACGGCCTGCCCGCGGGCGTGGACCTGGCCGCCTTCCGCATCGTGCAGGAGGCGCTCACCAACGTGGTCCGCCACTCGGGCGCCACCCGCGCCACCGTCCGCCTCAGCCGTTCCCCCGGCAGCCTGATGGTCCAGGTGGACGACAACGGCCACGGCCCCGCCGGGACCGGGGTCGACAACGGCGGCCGCGGCCTTTCCGGGATGCAGGAGCGGGCCCGCGCCCTGGGCGGCTCGCTGGAGGCCGGTCCCCGTCCCGGCCGCGGCTTCCGCGTCCACGCCCGCCTCCCCCTCGGCCCGGAGGACCAGGCGTGATCCGGGTGGTGCTGGCGGACGACCAGGCGCTGGTGCGGGCCGGGTTCCGGGCTCTGCTCGATGCGCAGGACGACATCGAGGTGGTGGGCGAGGCGGGCGACGGCGAGGAGGCGGTGCGGGTCGCCAAGCGGACGAGCCCGGACGTCGTGCTCATGGACATCCGCATGCCGGGGACCGACGGCCTCGCGGCCACCCGGGTCATCGTGGGCGACGAGCGCCTGGCCGGGGTCCGCATCGTGATCCTGACCACGTTCGAGATCGACGAGTACGTGTTCGAGGCCATCCGCGCCGGAGCCAGCGGCTTCCTGGTCAAGGACACCGAGCCGGTCGAGCTGCTGCGGGCGGTGCGGGCGGTGGCCGCCGGCGACGCGCTGCTGTCCCCGGGGGTGACCCGCCGGCTGATCGGCGCCTTCGCCACCCAGACCAGAGCTGCGCCCCACCGCCCCGAGCTGGACATGCTCACCGACCGCGAGCGCGAGGTCATGGCGCTGGTGGCCGAGGGCCTGTCCAACGACGAGATCGCCGAGCGGCTCTACGTCAGCCCCATGACGGCCAAGACCCACGTGAGCCGGGCCATGACCAAGCTCGCGGCCCGGGACCGGGCCCAGCTGGTGGTGCTCGCCTACGAGTCCGGCCTGGTCCGCCCGGGCTGGATCGACTAGCGGCACCCCACGCGCCTACCGCGCCCGTAGCAGGCGCGAAGCCTCCTGCAGTGGGACGAAGGGCGACCGTTCCGAGCGGACGATCGAGGCATGTTCACATCCACCCTTGCCTACTGCGGACCAGGGCCGTGGATCCTGGTCTTCCCCCTGTTCTGGTTCGGCTTCCTCGCCCTCATCGCCTGGCGCTTCGCCCGTTGGGGCCCGCCGTGGCGCCACCGGTTCGGCGGCGGCCAGTCCGTCCTCGACGAGATGTACGCCCGGGGCGAGCTCGACGCCGACGAGTACCGCCGGCGTCGTGACGTGCTGCAGGAGACGCGGCGATGAGCGCCGCCGCCCAGGCCCTCGGGGCCACGAAGGTCTACGGGAGCGGGGACACCGCCGTCCTCGCCCTCGACGAGGTGGACGTCGCCTTCGAGCGCGGCCGCTTCACCGCTGTCATGGGGCCGTCGGGCTCCGGCAAGTCCACGCTCATGCACTGCGTGGCCGGGCTCGACACCCTGACCGCCGGGCGGGTCCTGATCGGCGACGTCGACCTGTCGACGCTGTCCGACAAGGACCTGACCCGGCTGCGGCGGGACCGGATCGGCTTCGTGTTCCAGGCCTTCAACCTCATCCCCACCCTCACCGCCCAGGAGAACATCGTGCTCCCCGACCGGCTCGCCGGCCGGCGGGCCGACGCCGCCTGGGTGGACCAGGTCGTCGCGGCCGTGGGCCTGGGCGACCGCCTGGGCCACCGGCCGTCGGAGCTGTCCGGCGGCCAGCAGCAGCGGGTCGCGGTGGCCCGGGCGCTGGCCGGGCGGCCCGACATCGTGTTCGCCGACGAGCCCACCGGCAACCTCGACTCCCGCACGGGCGCGGAGATCCTCGGCTTCCTGCGCCGGGCGGTGGACGACCTGGGCCAGACCGTCGTGATGGTCACCCACGAGCCCACCGCCGCGGCCCACGCCGACGCGGTGGTGTTCCTGGCCGACGGTCGCATCGTCGACGGGCTCGCCGACCCCACCGCCACCACCGTCCTCGACCGCATGTCCTCCCTGGGAGCGTGAACCATGTTGTGGATCACCCTGCGCGAGATGCGGGCCCACGCCCGCCGCCTGGCCGGCACCGGCCTGGCGGTGGTGCTGGGCGTGGCCTTCCTCACCGGCACGCTGGTGCTCGGGGCCACGCTGCGGGCCAACTTCGACGATCTGCTCACCGAGGTCAACGCGGGCACCGACGTCGTCGTGCGCAACGGCACCGACCTCGAGGCCGACATCGCCCGGGCGCCGATCGATGCCAGCCTCGTCGACCGGATCAAGGCGGTCGACGGGGTGGCGGCGGCCGAGGGGCAGGTGACCGGCTACGGCGCGCTGCTCGGGAAGGACGGCACCGCCATCGGCGGCAACGGCCCTCCCCAGTTCGCTGCGAGCTGGGTCACCACGCCCGAGCTCAACCCCTACCGCCTGGCCGAGGGCCGGGCGCCGCGGGCCGACGGCGAGGTCGTGGTCAACCAGGGCGCGGCCGACGCGGGCGGGCTGCACCTGGGCGACACCACCACCCTGCTCACCCCCGAGCCGATCCCGGTCACCATCGTGGGCCTGGCCACCTTCGGGGACGCGGACGGCCTGGGCGGCGTGACCTTCACCGCCTTCGACCTGGCCTCCGCCCAGGAGCATGTGCTCCGCTCGCCCGACCGGGTGTCGAGCGTCGTGGTGCGGGGCGAGGACGGCGTCGACCAGTCCGAGCTGGCGGACCGGATCGGCTCGGTGCTGCCGGCCGGCGTCGAGGCCACCACCGGCACCCAGGTGACCAGCGAGGCCACCGACGACATCAACCGGGACTTCCTGAACCTGCTGACGACGTTCCTGACCATGTTCGCGGGCATCGCCCTGCTGGTCGCCACGTTCAGCATCTACAACACCTTCTCGATCATCGTGGCCCAGCGCACCCGCCAGGCTGCGCTGCTGCGGGCGCTCGGCGCCGGGCGGGGCCAGGTGATCCGGTCGGTGATCTTCGAGGCCCTGCTGGTGGGCTTGGTGGGCTCGCTGGTGGGCCTGGCCGCGGGCATCGGCGTGGCCGGCCTGCTCAAGGGCCTGTTCGACGCGGCCGGGTTCGCCCTGCCTGCGGGCGGCATCGCCGTCACCGGCGGCACCGTGGTGACCGGGCTCCTCGTCGGCGTGCTGGTCACGCTGGTGGCCGGCGTGGTCCCTGCAGTCAAAGCGTCCCGCGTGGCGCCGCTGGCTGCGCTGCGAGCGGTGGCCACCGAGGGCCGCGGCCTGTCGGTAACCCGGGTGGCGGCCGGCACCGTGCTCACCGCCGCCGGCGTGGGCCTCACGCTGGCCGCGGTGATCGGCGGGGGCGGGGCCGTGGGCCCGGCCGGGATCGGCTCGCTGCTGACCGTGATCGGTGCGGTGGTGTGCGGGCCCGCGGTGGCCCGGCCGGTGGCCCGGGTGCTGGGCACGCCCCTGGCCCGGCTGCGGGGCATGACCGGCGGCCTGGCCCGAGAGAACGCCATGCGCAACCCGCGGCGCACCGCGGGCACCGCCTCGGCCCTCATGGTCGGGGTGGCGGTGGTGACCCTGTTCACCGTGTTCGCCGCCTCGCTCAAGGCCTCGGCCGAGTCGAACATCGACCAGGCGATCTCCGCCGATGTGGTCGTGTCCGCCGGTCGCTTCGGCGACGGCGGCGTCAGCCCGGAGCTGACGGCCGCGGTGGCCGAGCTGCCCGAGGTGGGCAGCGCAGTCGGCGTGAGCCGGGCCTCGGTGCGCATCGACGGCGACACCAAGGAGGCCAGCGCGGCCGACCTCGGGGACCTGTCCCGGGTGCTCGACTTCGACGTCACCAGCGGCTCGCTGGCCGACGTCGGCGACGGCGAGCTGGCCGTGTCCGACAACGTGGCCGAGGACTTCGGCTGGCACAAGGGCGACACGCTGACCGTCACGTTCCCCGACGGCGCCGAGCAGGACCTGACCATCGGCGCCACCTACGACAGCCTCATGCTGGTCGGCAACTACCTGCTGCCCCGGTCGGTGTGGGAAGCCCACGCGGTCCAGGTCATCGACCCGTTGGTGCTGGTGGACTCGGCCCCGGGCGTCTCGGTGGCGAAGACCGAGGCCGCGGTCCAGCGGGTGGCCGAGAGCTACGGCGACCCCGACGTGGCCGACCGGGCGGAGTTCGCGGCGATCGCGGCCAGCAACGTCGACATGCTGCTCACCATCATCTACGCCCTGCTGGCGCTGGCCATCGTCATCGCCCTCATGGGCATCGCCAACACGCTGTCGCTGTCGATCCACGAGCGGACCCGGGAGCTGGGCCTGCTGCGGGCGGTGGGCCAGACCCGGCGCCAGATGCGGTCCATGGTCCGGGGCGAGTCCGTGCTCATCGCCAGCTTCGGCGCCGTGGGCGGCCTGGCCCTGGGCGTGTTCCTCGGCTGGGCGCTGGTCCGGGTGGTGGGCGCATCGGCCGGCACCATCGAGGTGTTCGACCTGCCCACCACGCGGCTGCTGGTGGTGCTGGCCGTCGGGGCCCTGGCCGGCGTGGTGGCGGGCATCCGCCCCGCCCGGCGGGCATCCCGCCTCGACATCCTGGCCGCCATCGGCAGCGAGTAGCGACGAAGTCAGCGCCGCTCGCGGCGCAGCTCGTCCGCCAGGCGGGCCTCCGGAGGGAGGTCCGCCTGGCCCGCGAGGACCCGGGCCACGGTGAGGTAGTCGGCCACCTCGGCCACGTCGTGGACCCGGAGGATGGTTCCCGGCGAGGCGGTGTGGCCCACGGCGGCCAGAGTGCCCGCCAGGCGCCGGCGGGGCGGGCGGCCGGTGATGGCCCCCACGAAGTCCTTGCGGGACAGGGCCAGCAGCAGCGGCCGGCCCAGCGCCCGCACGCGGTCCAGCTCGCGGAGCACTTCGACCGTCTGGGCCGGGGTCTTGGCGAAGTCGGGCCCGGGGTCGAGGATGGTCGCTTCGCGGGCCACACCCGCGTCGATGACCGCCACCAGCCGCTCGCGCAGGAACGCCACCACGTCGTCGGTGACCCCCTCGGCGGCGTACAGCTCGTCGTCCAGCACCTTGTGCTTGGGCAGTGCCCGGGTGTGCATGATCACCAGCCCCGCACCCGCGTCCGCCACCAGGCCGGCCACCTCGGGGTAGAGCAGCCCGCTGATGTCGTTGACGACGGCGGCGCCCGCCTCCAGCACCGCGGCCACCACTGCGGGCCGGTAGGTGTCGACGGAGATGATCACGTCGGGCACGGCCTCGGCCAGCCCGGCCACCAGCGGCACCACCCGGGCGATCTCCTCGTCCACGGGCACCTCGGGGACGCTGGTGATGCCCGACTGGCCGCCGACATCGATCATCCCCGCGCCCTGCGCCACCAGGTCGAGCCCCCGGGCCACCCGCGCCTCGGTGGTGGGGTGCTCGCCGCCGTCGGAGAACGAGTCCGGCGTGGCGTTGACGATGCCCATGAGCACGGGCTCGCTCAGGTCCAGCGCGCGGCCGCGCACGACCAGGCGGGGAGCGGCGGTCACCGGCTCAGGCTAGTGCCGGGGTGCGCTCACGCGAGCCGGGCAGCGAGGCCAGCGGGGGCAGCTCGGAGAAGCTGCGGAC
The DNA here is from genome assembly GCA_046734715.1 of Actinomycetota bacterium. Lineage (GTDB taxonomy): Bacteria > Actinomycetota > Acidimicrobiia > Acidimicrobiales > VFJN01 > ZC4RG19. The sequence continues at coordinate 9,351 of JBKPRV010000231.1, forward strand.
CAGCGGCGGCAGGCCAGGCCGGCACAGCGTGGCCGGGTTGGCCGAGCGCACGCCGGCCCGGTCGAGCGCGGTCTGCAGCACGGTCAGCGCCTGGGGGCCCAGCTCCTCCAGCGGCCGGTTGCGGTGCACCCGGGTGCCGAGGTCGACCTGGACGATGCCGGTCGGCCCCACCGCCTCGGCCACGTCGATGAGCAGGCCGATGTCCACGCCGTAGCCGCGCACGAACGGCAGCTGCTCCAGCAGGCTGCGCCGGCCCGCGAACTCGCCCGACAGCGGCTGGACGATGGTCGAGAGGTGGGGGAACAGCGTGGCCAGCAGGGGGCGGGCCATGAGCTCGGTGGTGCGCCCGCCGCCCGCGCCGCCGTGGCTGGGCCGCTCGTAGTAGCCCTTGACGTAGCTGACACGGGGATCGGTGAGCAGCGGCCCCAGCAGCCCGACGACGAAACGCGTCCCGAAATCGATGATGTCGGCATCGACCCACACGATGATGTCGCCCTGGGCGGAGTACAGCGAGCGCCAGAGCGCCTCGCCCTTGCCGCCGCCGCCGGCCACGTCCGCCAGCACCTCGGCGGCGTCGACCACCCGGGCCCCCGCGGCCTCGGCCGCCTTGGCGGTGTCGTCGGAGGAGTGGTCGTCCACCACCAGCACTTCGTCCACCAGGCCCAGCCGGTCCACCAGGTGGCGGCGCACCTTGGACACCACCGTGCCCACGGTGTCGCCCTCGTCGTGCGCGGGGATGCACACCGACACCGTCTGGTCGCCCTTGGCGTCGACCAGTTGGCGCAGCGGGAAGTCGCGGTAGTGCCGGCAAGCGATCGGCATGGCCGATCGGTCCGGAGCCGCGATCGTCGGTAGCGATCGACGCATTGTCATCAATCAGTCAGACAGAGAGGGGACTCTGCGGGAACCCTAACCGTCTCACCGACGACCTCCACCGCGGCCCGGTTCGGCTCCTGGCAGAAATCGTCAGATATTGGTCCTTGCTGCCACCACGTCGGGGCGGCGACCATGGCGCCCATGCAGCCCGTCGAGCCGCGCTCGGTCGTGATCGTCGTCTATCCGGGCGTGCAGTCGCTGGACGTGACCGGCCCGCTGGAGGTGTTCGCGGTGGCCAACCGCTACCGCCCCGGGGCCTACCGGACCACCGTGGTCGCCCGCGGGCCGGTCGAGACGGTGCGCACGTCCTCGGGCCTCGGGCTCGTGATCGACCTGCCCCTCGCCGCGGTGCGCGGGCCGATCGACACGCTGGTGGTGGCCGGGGGTGAGGGCACCGCCGACGCCCTCTCCGATGCCGCGCTGGTCGCCTGGATCCGGGACGCGGCGCCCCGCAGCCGGCGGGTCACCTCGGTGTGCAGCGGCGCCTTCCTGCTCGCGGCGGCCGGGCTCCTCGACGGCCGCCGCGCCACGACCCACTGGAGCACGTGCGAGCTGCTGGCCCGCCTCCACCCGCGGATCGAGGTGGAGGGCGATCGCATCTACGTGCGCGACGGCCACGTGTGGACCTCGGCCGGCGTGACCGCGGGCATGGACCTGGCGCTGGCGCTGGTGGAGGACGACCAGGGCGGGGCGATGGCCCTGGAGGTCGCCCGGCAGCTGGTGCTGTTCACCCGGCGGGGCGGCGGCCAGTCGCAGTTCAGCGCCCAGCTGGCGGTGCCGCGGGCCGAGCGCCGGCCGCTGCGCGACGCGCTGGCCCACATCGCCGACCACCTCGACGCCGATCTGTCGGTCCCCGCCCTGGCCCGCCACGCGGCCATGAGCCCCCGCACCTTCGCCCGGGTGTTCCGGGCCGAGGTGGGCACCACGCCCGCGGCCTACGTCCAGGCGGTGCGGGTCGAGGCCGCCCGCCGCCTGCTCGAGACCACCACCGACGGCACCGCCGAGGTGGCCCGCGCCTGCGGGTTCGGCACCGTCGAGACCATGCACCGGGCGTTCCGGCGCACCGTGCACACCACCCCCGGGCAGTACCGGCGCCACTTCGCCGCCATCGCCTGACCGAGTCCACCGCAGCAGCGCCCACCTACCGCAGCGCACACCCTGACGGCCTGATCGAAGCCATCGCCTGACAGCCAAGGAGACACCATGCTCGTCGCCATCCCCCTGTTCGACCGGTTCACCGCCCTCGACGCCATCGGCCCCTACGAGGTGCTGTCCCGCCTCCCCGGGGCCGAGGTCACCTTCGTGGGCGAGCGCACCGGCCCGGTGCGCAGCGACACCGCCATGCTGGCCATCACCATCGATGCCGGCCTCCACGAGATCGACGCGTGCGACGTGCTGGTCGTGCCCGGCGGCCCCGGCACCCGGGCCATGCTCGAGCCGGGCCCGCTGCACGAATGGATCGCCCGCGTGCACGAGAGCACCCAGTGGACCACCTCGGTGTGCACCGGGTCGCTGATCCTCGGCACGGCCGGCGTGCTCCGGGGCCTGGAGGCCACCACCCACTGGGCGGCCATGGGCGAGCTGGCGCCGTTGTGCGGCCAGGTCGTGAAGGACCGCCGCGTCGTTCCCCAGGGCAAGGTCGTCACCGCCGCGGGCGTCTCGTCGGGCATCGACATGGCGCTGTGGCTGGCCGCCCAGATCGCGGGCGACCAGGTGGCCCAGGCCATCCAGCTGGGCATCGAGTATGACCCCCAGCCGCCGTTCGACTCGGGATCCGTGGCCAAGGCCGGCCCCGACCTGGTGAAGCTGCTGGCGGACATGGTGATGGAACGCAGCTCGTAGTCTGAGGCCCGGCGGCGGGCGCCCACGAATACGCTGGTCGGCGTGACCGGGTGCACGAGGTGGGCCGCGGCCGCGGTCCTGGTGGCGATCCTGGGCGCGGCGGCCTGCAGCGGCGGCGACTCCGATGACGGCGTCGCTCTGGAGGACAGCGATCAGGAGCGGACCACCGAGTCGGATACCACCGAGCCGGAGACCAGCGACGCCGAGCCCCCCAACGAGGAGGTCGCGGCCGCCCTCGGCCAGGGCGCTACGGGGGTGTCGGACGAGGACGCCATGTGCCTCGGGCTCGCCATCGTCGATGCGGTGGGCTTCGAG
>JBKPRV010000232.1:0-6611 GCA_046734715.1 Actinomycetota bacterium
AGATAGTGAGTGAAGTCTCGTGGGCTCGGAGATGTGTATAAGAGACAGGCCCACACCGATCCCATCGAGGTCGTCTCGACCGACGTGGTCGAGGCCGACGAAGACGACGACTACGCCATCATCTCCGTCGAGCTCGAGGTCGGCGGAGTCCAGGACGAGCGCGAGATCTTCCTCTACCGCGAGGGCGGCGAGTGGAAGCTCTACGACTCCGAAGTCTTCGACGAGGCGTGAGCCGTGACGCGACGAGGCCGGCCGGCGCCCCCAGCGGCACCGTCCGGCCTCGTCGGGACCGGGCGGTCAGATGGCGTCGTCGCCCTTTTCGCCCGTGCGCACGCGGGTGACGCTGTCGAGGGGCATGCTCCAGATCTTGCCGTCGCCGATCTTCCCGGTACGGGCGGCCATCGTGATGATGTCGACGATCTTCTCGGCGTCGACCGACGGGACGATGACCTCGACCCGGACCTTGGGGACGAACTCGACGGTGTACTCGGCGCCCCGGAAGACCTCGCTCTTGCCGCCCTGGCGGCCGTAGCCCTGCAGCTCGCTGACCGAGAGGCCGAGCACGCCGGCGCTGCGGAGCGCTTCCTTCACCTCCTCGAGCTTGTGGGGCTTGATGACGGCGGTTACGAGATGGGCCATGTCGATCCTTCGTGGGGGACGCGGCCCTGTCCGGCCGCGAGTGCGTGGATGTGGTCGTTCTCGGGGAGCGGCTCCATGAGGAAGCCGCGGGCCCGGATGGTCTCGACCGTGAGGCCGAGCGGCTGCAGGCGCCGGCGCAGCCGGCGGACCAGGGTGTTGATGGCGTTGGCCTTGACCTTCGTCGTGGGCCACACCGTCTCGACCAGCTGCTGGCTCCCGACGAGGTGCCGCCAGCTTCCCAGCAGGGGCCGGAGGACCCGCTCCTCGGTCGAGCTGACGGCCACCCAGTGGCCCCGGTAGCGGAGCAGCCCGTACTCGTCGAGGGAGGGCAGCTCGGTGTCGGGCTCGGGCCGGGAGCTGTAGTGGTCGAGCACCGTGGTGGTCATGGTCGCCTCCGTGTCAGTCCTAGGGCGGGGCGGGCCGGGCCCGCTCGGGGCCCGGCCTCACCGCCCGGCCGTGTCAGCTGGGCGTGCCCGCCGGCTCGGCCATCTCGTCGGGCGTGTCCGGGTCGGACCGGGCCCCCACCCCGACCAGAGCGCCGTCGCCGCTGAGGCCGCTCGGGGTCGTGTAGGTCATGCCGTGGCCGAACTCCATGTGGTATGCCCGGTTGCCGTGCTCGGCGTAGTCGATGCCCTCGAGCTCGAGCTCCTTCTCCAGGCGCAGGTTCCAGGTGCCCGGCAGGGCCCGGATCGCCTTGAAGATCACGAACGAGGCGACGGACACCACCACCACGGCGGACAGGCTGCCGATGGCCTGGACCACCAGCTGCGACGTGCCACCGCCGTAGAACAGGCCCTCGACCGGGACCGAGTTGTCGGCGCCCTCGGGGCCCGGCACGCCGAACTGCCCGGTGGCGAACAGGCCGACGGCCAGCGTGCCCCAGATGCCCACGAAGCCGTGGACCGCCACCGCGCCGATCGGGTCGTCGATGCGCAGCCGTTCGAGCAGGTCGACGCCTAGCGGCACCAGGCAGCCGGCGATGCCGCCGATGAGGACGGCGCCGCCCGGTGACACCCAGTAGCAGGGAGCCGTGATGGCCACCAGGCCGCCGAGGAAGCCGTTGAGCGACATGCCCAGGTCCCACTTCTTGGACCGCGGGTAGACGAACAGCACCGCCGCCATGCCGCCGGCCGCCGCGGCCAGCGTGGTGTTGGCGGCCACCCGGCCGATCCCCTCGAAGTCCATGGCCGACAGGGTCGAGCCCGGGTTGAAGCCATACCAGCCGAACCACAGGATGACGGCGCCGATCGAGGCCATGACCAGGTCGTGCGGCGGGGTGGGGCCACCGCCGTCCCGGGCGAAGCGCCTCCCGATGCGAGGCCCGAGCACGATGGCGCCCCACAGGGCGATGAAGCCGCCGACGGTGTGCACCACGGTGGAGCCGGCGAAGTCCCGGAACCACAGGCCGTCCTTCGTGATGCCGGAGAACCAGCCCATGGTGGTACCGAGCCAGCCGCCCGGTCCCCAGATCCAGTGCCCGATGATCGGGTAGATCAGGCCCGAGACGCAGGCGCTGTAGATGATGTCGCCCTTGAAGCTGGTACGGCCGACCATGGCGCCCGACGTGATGGTCGAGGCGGTGTCGGCGAAGGCGAACTGGAACAGGAAGAAGGCGAGGAACGCCACCTTCGTGTCGAACAGCCCGCTGTAGTCGTACGTGGCCGGGGCATTGTGCAGGAAGAAGTACTGGTGCCCGATGATGCCGTTGCCGCCCCCGAACTGGAAGGCGAAGCCGATCGCCCAGTAGAGGAGGCCGCACAGGCAGGTGTCGAACACGCACTCCAGCAGCACGTTGACCGACTCCCGGGAGCGGGCGAAACCCGCCTCGAGGGCCATGAAGCCGGCCTGCATGAAGAAGACGAGGAACGCGGTGATCAGCACCCACGCGGTGTTGATCGGGCTGATGAAGCTGTCGGCCTGCTGAGCCGCAGCCCCGAGCGGTGCTGCGCCGGCCGGTGTCTCGAGCAGGTGCGCGAACAACTTCATGCCCGCGAGCAACCCGGCGACGCCGAGCAGCTTGCCCGTGAGGATCACAGCGAACAACCGCCGGGTGTCCCTGTCCTTGAATCGTTGGAGTCTGAGCGCCATGGCGCGCAACGTACGAAGCAAGGGTTACGTAATCATTCGGCCGCTATTTCCTGTTGAGGTCGATCATCTTTCGCTCATCTGACAGAACCGGGCGTCTCCGGTGGGTCCGGGGTCACCAGCCGGTAGCCGACGCCGGGCTCGCTGACCAGGCGAGGCCGGTCCGGTCCGTGGCCCAACTTGTTGCGCAGGTTGGTGACGTGGACCCGCAGCGAGGCGGTGAGGGCCAGGTCGGGCGAGCCCCACACGGCTTGGAGCAGCGCGCCGTGGGTCAGCACCCGGCCGCGCGCCCGGGCCAGCCGCGACAGCAGCGCGAACTCCTTGCGGGTCAGGCGCAGCGGCTCGCCGGCCACGGTGGCGCGGTGGCCGGCGACGTCGATGTGCAGGTCGCCGAGGCGGACACCGTCCACCGGCCCGGGTCCCAGCTCGGCTTGGCGGTGGCGGACCGCCACCCGCAGCCGGGCCATCAGCTCGGCCATGGAGAACGGCTTGGTGACGTAGTCGTCGGCCCCCTCATCGAGGGCGGTGACCTTGCGGCCCTCGTCCCCGTCGGCGCTCAGCACCACGATCGGCTCGGCGAACCAGCGCCGGAGCCGGCGGCACACGTCGATCCCGTCGATGTCCGGCAGGCCGAGGTCGAGCACCACGACCTTCGGCTCGGTGGCCGACACCCGGTCCAGCGCCTCGCCGCCCGTGCCCACGATGTCGACCGGATAGCCACGTCCCCGCAGGGCGCCGGCCACGACGTTGGCCAGCACCTCGTCGTCCTCCACCAGCAGGACGGGGACGTCAGCGAGCGGGGAGCGTGACCGTGAACACTGCTCCGCCTGCGGCACGGTCACGGACGGCGATGCTACCGCCGTGGGCCTCGACCACGTCCTTGCAGATGGCGAGGCCGACTCCGGCCAGCCCGGTCGGGCCGCCGCCTCGGCGGAACGGCTCGAAGATGGTGGCGGCGTCGGCCGGGGTCACGCCGGGGCCGCTGTCGGCCACGCTGACCAGCACCTGCTCGGGGCTTGCCGGCTCGCCCCGCACGGTGACCTGGCCGCCCGGAGGCGTGTGGCGCACCGCGTTCTCCACCAGGTTGGCCACGACCTGCTCGAGGAGCACGTAGTCGCCTCGGACCACCGGGAGCTCCGGCTCCACGTCCGTCGCCAGCGTGACGCCGCCCCGGGCCGCGACTCCTTCCAGCCGCCGGGTGCTCTGCTCCACCACCTCGTGCACGTCGACGGCCTGCCAGCGGGGCTGGAGCGCGCCCGCCTCGATCCGGGCCAGGCTCAGGACGTTGGCCACCAGGCGGTCGAGGCGCATGCCCTCCTCGACCACCACGTCGAGCAGGACGCGGCGCCCGGCGTCGTCGAGCCAGTCGGCGTCGCGGGCCTCGCTGGCGGCGCCCACGACCGCGGCCAGCGGGGTGCGCAGGTCGTGGGAGACCAGCCGGAGCAGGGTGGCGCGCTGCTGCTCGATGCGGGCCAGCGCATCCACCCGCGTGGCCACGAGCCCGCCCACGGCGAACGCCACGAGCGAGAAGACGATGAGCGCCACCAGGTCGTCGGCCACCCGGACGGTCAGCGTCCCCGTGGGCGGGAGCACCAGGGAGAACGCCAGCGTCGCCAGCGCGGCCACGGCCAGCGCTGGCCGTCGCCCACCGAGCGCGGCGGTGGCGGCCACCGGCACGACCAGGAGCAGCGCCTGCGCGGGCCGGCCGAGCGCGTCCTCCAGCAGGTGGACGGCCACGGAGACCAGCCCGACCGCCACTGCGCCGATCAACGCCGCCCGGCGCTCCGGCAGGCCGTGCACGACCAGTCCGTGGGCCCAGGCGCGGGCGCGGGCCCGCGTCGAGCTTCGTCTCGGCTGTCGCAGGGCCGGCTCACGCATGCGGGGGAGTCTGCCGCCCCACCACCCTGCCGCGGCAGGTCGCAGCCCCGCACCGGCAGTCGAGGACGAGCCCCGGCCCCGAGCAGGTGGCGTAGTCGACCGTCAGCTCCTCCCCCGCGGGGATGTCGCGCCGGGCCCGGACGGCGTAGGGCCCGTCGAAGCCAAGGTTCGGGTCGCAGCTGTGGTTCCCGTAGTGCGCCTTGGTCCCCGGCGGCAGCACCAGGTGAATGTCCTCGGCCACCCGGACCGTGTCGACGTAGCCCGCACCGGGCCCGTCGCCGGCCGCGGCCAACAGCTCGTCGAGTGCGGCGGAGGACACCAACCGTCCGCCGAGCCGTGCTACCACCTCGCCCGCCGCGATGGCTCCGGCCGCGATCCAGCCCTGCCCGTCGATCGGCGACGCCCTCACGACCACCCGCCCGTCCACCCACACCTCGTCCGGCGCGGCCTGGTCGTTCACCCTGGACAAGCTACGCCGAGGGGTTCGGTGGGCGCGTCCGCGGCGCGCTCTCCAAGCGCGATGATCGCCCATCCCCCGCGAGGAGGCCGGCACCATGGGTGGTTCACCGACTCGATGAACGAGACCGCAGACCGCTATCACGAGCGCGCCGGCGTGCTCATGGACCAGGGCCGCCTGCAGGACGCGGCCGGCGAGCTCCGGGCCGGCCTGGCCCTCGAGCCGGAGCACCCGAGCCTGCTCATCGGGCTCGCCACCTGCCTGATCGGCCTGGATGAGCTCGACGAGGCCGAGGCGGTGATCTCCTCGGCCCTCCGCCTCGCGCCCGACGACCCGACCGCCCACCAGGTGCACTTCGTGCTGCTGCAGGAGCGGGGGGACACCGAGGGCGCCGAGCGCGCCATCCTCCGGGCCATCGAGCTCGACCCCGACGAGCCCGAGTACCGCAGCCTCCAGTCGTGGCTGCTGCTGGAGCAGGAGCGGTGGGACGCGGCGCTGGCCGCCGCCGATGCCGCCCTCGCGCTGGACCCGTTCAACGAGGACGCCCCGATCGGGCGGGTGCTCGCCCTGGTGTCGCTGGGCCGGGCCGAGGAGGCGCTGGCCGACGCCCGCCGCAAGCTGGCCACCAGCCCCGACGACGCGAGCGCCCACGCGCTGGCCGCGCTGGCCATGATGGCCACGGGCGACGACGACGCGGCGTTCGCCCGCATGCAGGAGGCCCAGCGGCTCGACCCCACCAAGGACTGGCTGCGCGACTTCGGGCTGATCGGCCTCGGCCTGAGCGGGCGGCCCCTGTACGCCGCGCTCATCGCTCGGCTGATCGACCTCCCCCGGACGCGGGGAGCGACGCCGGAGCCGGGGCTCCCGACCGTGCTGCTCGGCCCGCTGGCCCTGCTGGGCACCCTCGGCCCGGTGGCGGTCCGGCCGCTCACGACGGCGGTGCTGCACACCAGCCGCTACGGCCGCCTGGCCGTCACCCCCGCCGACACCATGGCGGCCCGGGTGTTCCGCGGCGTGCTGTTCTTCGTGCTGCTCGACACGCTGCTCGCCGCGCTGGCGGGTGGGGTGATCGCCGCCGTGGTGGTGCTGGTCCTCGGCCTGTATGTGCTGGCCGTCATCGGGGTGGCGCTCGACGCCGACCCGTGGGGCCGTCGCCGCCTGGTCACGCGCGTGGCCGCCGCCCACGCCGCGGGGCTGGCGCTCTGGGCCGCGGTGGTCGTCGGGTTGCTGGTGGTCGTCGGGTCGTGAGGGCTGGACCGTGGTAGCCGGAGATGCGTTCGACGCCCTGTTCGAGGCCGTCCGGGTCTCGCCCGGCAACGCTCCGCTGCGACGGCACCTCGCCGACTCGCTGCTCGCCGCCAACCGGGTGGGCGAGGCCGAGGAGGAGTACCGGGCGGTGCTGAAGCTGGCGCCCGACGACGAGCACTGCGCCGTGGGGCTGGCCGACGCCTTCTTCCGCCAGGGGCGCCACCACGAGGGCCTCGCCGTGCTGGAGAGCCGCCCCGCGGGATCGGCGTCCCCCGACGCCCGGTTGCTGGCGGCCCGCCTGCAC
>JBKPRV010000233.1:0-15396 GCA_046734715.1 Actinomycetota bacterium
CTCCACTGTCGTCGTCCCACGTCCCCACCTCCTCTCGCCCACCCGGGACCATCCCGAGCCGCAGCTGAGCCGATGATCGACCGGCCGCCGGGCGGGCGGATAGGGGCGATGGTCCCATCGCACCGGCCGCAGGGCTCCACGTCCTCGATGGGGCGTGCCTCAGAGCGAGAACGAGAAGCGGGCGACGACCGGTGCCCACGCCTGGTAGGGCCGGATGTCGTCGGCGAGGGTGACGTGAGCCTGCAGGCCTTGCAGCGACCCGAACAAGGCCCGCCAATGCTCGGTCGCATCGCCGGTGGCGCCCACGATGGCGTTGCCGATGAACTGCTGGGTCTCGGTCCCGGCGCGCCCTGTCGGCCGGTGAGGTCTGGGCTCGATGCCCCCGACGAAGCCGGACCAGGTCAGGGTGGGGTCGGCCGCCATCACGGCCGAGGCGACCGGGGCGAAGAGCGACGGGAAGCCGTTCATGATGGCGAGAAGCTGGAGCACCGCCTGATACTCCCCGTTGCCGCCGCCCGCCCGCCCCAGGAAGGTCGACGCGGAGCCCGTGTAGCGCGTCGAACGCAGCAGTCGGTAGCAGTTCACCATGCGCTTGGCCAGGCGGGGGGTGGTGATCAGCGACCCGAACCGCTGGGCGAACTGCACCTCGTCGAGCGTCAGGTCGATGCCGCCACTCAGGTCGCTGCCTTCGGCACTGGCGGCCGAGCCGGCCTCCACGCTGATCGTGCCCCGGGTCACCGCGGCTGGCCGGTCCACCAACGGAGCGTCGGGCGTCGGCGGCGCGTTCGGCTCCGGCGGGGGCGCCGCGGGAGGGTCGCTGGGGAGCCCTTGCTCGGTGGGCGCGGCCTCTGCCTGGACCTCCTGCGCCAGGCTGGCGATGAGCTGCGCATAGCCGGCGTCGGTCATCGTGGGCAGGGTGAACGGGATCTGGAAGATCTTCTCCAGGTACTGCTCGGGAGTCGAGGCGAGGACCTCGCCGCCGAGCACCGGATCGTGTGCCGCCAGCACCGACCGGTAGCGCTGCCGGAGCGACTGGAGCAGCCAACGCGGGTCGACCGCGACCACCACCACGAACAGGGGCAGGGCCATCAACAGGTGCACTGCCTGGAGCACCTCGACCACCCGAGCGGGAGGGCACCGGTCCAGGTCGTCGATGTAGAGGACGATGCGGTCGATCAGGGGGACACGGCCCGCCCGCTCGCCGTCCTCGCCGTCCTCCCCGTCCTCTCCGCCCGCCTCGGCTGCGCCGGTGCGATCCTCGAGGGCATCTAGCTGCGCGATGCTCGACAGCTCGGCGATGTCCTCGTTCGTCTCTCTCAGCAGGACGGACAGGCGCTCGAAGTCGCGCCGGAGCACGCTGACGATGCCGAGGCGGCGCTGGTAGTCGGAGCTCGCGGCCCGTTCGGCCAGGAAGTCGTAGAGCTGGCGGCCTTGGGCCAGGTCCCTGATCTGCCGCCAGGCTTCCTGTTCGCGCACCTCGGTGGCCTGGAGCTGCTGGCCGAGCTCCGCCTCCTGGGCTTCCAAGGAGGCCAGTTCCGCCGCCAGCTGAGCCTCTTGCTCGGAGACCTCGGCGTTGAAGTCCTTCTCCACCTCCTCCGCTCGGACGACCGCCTGCTCGATGACGTCCAGGCCGGACCGCACCTGCTCGATCACCGGTCTGGTCCGGCGCGACAACCACGTCGCGGTGGAGGCAGCGACCCCGAACGGGATCACGCTGGCCAGCTTGTCGACCTGGGGAGCCACCAGCAGCAGGAGGGCGGCCATCACCGACACCACGAGCGCGAGGATGATCAGGCCCGTGTACTTCTGGGCGGACAGCTTGCGCCAGATGGCGCCCGCCTGGCCCCCGATCGAGCGCAGGTCGGAGGCGACCGAGGACAGCTCGGTCCACGCCACGTCGATGCCCAACTGCTCGCGGATCTGCTGGCGCATCTCGCTGATCTGCTCGTCCTCGACGAGCCGGTCCAGCAGCTGGCGGGCTCGGGCCGAGGTCAGCTCCTGCGCCTTCCGCTCGCGCTCGTCGCGAACCTTGTCCAGCTCGTCGCGGAGGCTCTCCTTCTCGGTGGTGACCTCGGCCAGGCGGCGGTCCAGCTCGCCCCGCAGCTCGCCGTACATGTCCAGCTGGCTGAGCAGCCGGCGTCGGTCCGCGGTGCGCGCCTCCCGCCCCCGGGCCTCCCGCTCCTCCAGCTGCTTCCTCGTGACCGGCTCGGGGTCGGTGAGCCGCTCGAAGATCGTCACCGCCAGGCTCGCCCACAGGTTGGCGTCCATGTAGTGCCAGGCGTTGAACCGGATCTGCACGATGTGGCCGTGGCTGTCCCGGTCGTTCTCCGCCAGCCACGCGACGCGGGCCCGCATCTTCTCCATGAAGAAGCTCTTGCCGGTGCCCCACGCGCCGAACAGCCCGATGGAGAGCGGAGGGTCGATGTTGCGGGCGGCGGTGACCGAGCACAGCATGTTGACATCGCCCTCGATCCCGAGCTGATCCTCGCCGAAGGGCTGGTCGGTGGTGTAGCCGCCGAGCAGGAGCCCCGGAGCCTGCCCGTACCAGGGCGGCAAGCCGGTCTTCACGTACTCGGGGAGGTTCAGCTGCGCGTCCAGCCGGTCGAAGTAGCCGGGGTCGTCCACCACCGTGAGCCGGTCCAGCTCAATCGGCTCGATCCCGTCGGCCGAGATCTCGGCTCCCTTCTGCAGCTTGCCGTCGGCGCGGGCAGTCGCCAGCTCGGGCAGTCGCCCCAGCGCGTCGGCGACCCTGTCCGCGGCCTCGGCCAGCCGCATCGCACCCGTGCTGTCCCCCGACAGGTTCAGCACCCGGGGCTCGCCCCCGACCGACACCAGCTCGGTGCCCTCGGCCTCGGGTAGCAGGTCCGGCCGCCCCCAGCGACGCACCCCGTCGATGACGACGAGGGAGATCGCGGCCTCGTCGGCGTCGAGCAGATGGCCGTAGGGATCCTCGCCCTGCCCGGCGACCACGAGGAGATCGGCGCGCTTGCCCACCTCGATGGAGCCGAGTGCCCGATCCCACTTCAGGATGCGCGCCGCGTTGATCGTGGCCATGGCGACGAGCTCCTGCGGGCTGAACACCCCGTCCAGCTTCTCGGAGACGAGCCGCGCCACCTTGAGCTCGGCGAGGAGGTTCTTGCTCCCCCAGATGGACCAGTCGGGCCCGATGCCCATCAGCACCCCGGCTCGCTTGGCGCTCTGGACGTCGGCGGTCGAGCCGTAGCGGACCATGTCCGCCAGCGGTGACCAGATCATCGAGGCCCCGCGCCGGGCGAGGACGTCGAAGTCTGCGCGCTCGAGTGCCGTGCAGTGGATGGCGGCCAGCGCATCGGTGATGGCCCACTCGTCGTCGTCCCCGAGGCGCAGCGCGAGCAAGTGCCTGCGGGCAGCCGCGTCGACGCCATCTGCGAGGTGCAGCAGCAGGGACGACGACTGGTCGAGCGTCTTCCGGAACTCCCTGGCTTCGCTCGCCCTGAGCTCGGTGATCCGCGTGGCGGCCCGGGGCAGCGCCGGGTCCACAGGACGCTCGAAGTTCCGGACCACGTCACCGTAAGTCCGGCGGATGCCCACGTTCGCGGTGGTGACGCCGCCCAGCAGGCATTTGCATTCGACGTAACGGACGATGGCCGGATGCAGGTCCGCGAGCTGGAGAAGGATCTGCATCGGCCGGCTCACATGTCGCGAGTAGTCCACACTCCCGGCGACGTGGTCCCGGTTGCCGAACCGGTGTGAGATGGACCACATCGGCAGCACGTTGTACGACGGGTGGTTGTGCAGGTCGATGAGGCCGGGGTAGATCGTGCCGCCCGTGTCCAGGGTGACGCCCTGGAACCCCGGCGGTAGCGGCTCGCTCGCTTGACCCACGCCGACGATCTCGTTGCCTTGCACATGGACGACCCCGGAGTCGATCACCGACCCCGCTTCGTCCATCGTCGCGATCCGGCCCCGCAGGGCGAACGACGGGGGCAGGGCCTCGCTCACACGTGACCTCTAGTTCCCGGAATGGTGCACACCGTCCAGACCCGCCTTCGTGGACCCGTTCCCGCCAGGGCAACGGTACCCCTCCCCTGCCAGGGGCTGGATGTACGTCAGCCGGTGAATTCGCGCAGAGCCTCGACGCGTCGCCCCAGCGCCTGGCGTTCGGCGTCGTCGACCCAGGCCCGGTCGACACCCGCCTCGACGGTGAAGGCGGGTTGGCGGTGGTCGTCGACCTCGGTGACGTCGATGGCCACGGCTATGTAGTCGGGGTCTTGGGCCATGGGCTCGGCCGCGATCCGGGCGGCGCCTCGGGCGGTGAAGGCGATGTTGCCCTCGGCCAGGACGAGGAGCGCCACCTGCGGGTCGTGGCGGAGCCGGGCGAGGGAGTCGCGGCTGCGATGGAGCCCCAGCAGGACGGTGTGGTCGCCGGCGCGCACCGGCGCGGAGACGGGGATGGCGTGGGGGCCGTCGGCGTCGACGGTGGCGAGCACCGCGACGGTCCGGGCCGGCCATTCGGGCAGGGATGGCGCCATCGTCCTCACCTCCGGCCCACGCGGGCAGTGACGCGGACCAGGCGGGGCATCAGCGCGTAGACCACGATCGGCACGGCGAACGTGGCCATGATCGGCGGGCGCAGCATCGGCGGCACCTCGGCCAGGAGGTGGCCGAGGAGCAGCTGGAGCACGGTCAGGGTGGGCAGGACGGCCAGCCAGACGGTCACCGCCTGGCGATGCGGCGAGAGCGGGGCGCAGGGCCGGGATGGGGATGGCGCTGGGGCAGTGGACATGCCATGAGCGTGCCGGTCCGAGAGAAAGAAGTCCAAGACATAGTAGAGATGCTCTAAGATCAGACTTGCTTATGGAGCTGCGGCAGCTCAGGTACGTGGTGGCCGTGGCCGAGGAGCGGAACTTCACCCGCGCCGCGGCCCGGGCCCACGTCGCCCAGCCGGCCATCAGCCAGCAGATCGCCCAGATCGAGCGCGAGCTCGGCTCCGCCCTGTTCGAGCGGTCGCCCCGAGGCGTGGCCCTCACGCCCGCGGGCGCCGCCTTCCTCCCGCACGCCCGCGCCGCGCTGGCGGCCGCCACCGCCGGCAGCGACGCGGTGCGCACCCTGCGGGGCGAGCTGGCCGGGGAGCTGGCCATCGGCACCATCCCCTCCCCCACCGACTGGCTCGTCCGCCGGCTCGACGCCTACGCCCAGCGCCACCCCGCCGTGCGGGTCACGCTCCGCACCGGCGACCCCGAGGCCCTGGCCGACGGCGTCGCCGCGGGGTCGCTCGACGTCGCCGCCGTCGGCGTCATGGGCAGCCGGCTCCCGGCCGGGCCCGCCGGCAAGCGGCTGCCCGCCGGCCTCGCCAGCCAGACCATCGCCACCGAGCCCCTGGTCGTGGCCGTGCCGCCCGACCATCCGCGGGCCGGCACGGCGGCGGTGGTGCTGTCCGACCTGCGGGACGAGCGGCTGGCGACGCTCTCACCCGGGACCGGCCTCCGCGCCGTGCTGGAGTCCGCCTGCGCCGAGGCCGGCTTCGAGCCCAGCATCGCCATCGACGCCAACGACCTGGGCGTGCTGGCCGACCTCGTGGCCCACGGGCTGGGCGTAGCCCTGATGCCCACCACGACCGCCCGCCACGCCGGCTCCCGCGTGGCCGTGCTGCGCCTCCGGCAGCCCCGCCTGGAGCGCCGCATCGACCTGGTCTGGCGCCGGCAGGACCAGTCCCTGCCCGCCCGAGCCTTCCTCGCCCTGGTCCAGGCCCGGGACGACGCCGGCACCGTGCCGGCGACGTAGCATCCTTCGCACGCCCGGAGCCGCGGGCCGATGGGAGGGACTTGGGGTGAGGCACTACGGGTTGAAGGGTCTGATGCTGGCGACGGCCATGTGCGCCGTGACCTTGGGAGCGGCCGACGGCGCGACCGGCGCCCCGGCCCACGCCTCGGTCTGTGACGATGCCGCGACCGCGACTGCGGCCGGGCGCGGCGGCCCGTCCCGCGAGCCGGACCTGGGCCAGGTGCACGAGGACATGCCGGCCTCGGCCAAGGGGCAGGCCGGTGCGGACTTCGCGGCCGAGATCCCCGTCTACGTCCACGTCGTGACCGACGGCGCCGTCGGGAGCCTGACGGCGAAGCAGATCAACGATCAGATCCGCGTGCTCAACGTGACCTTCGCGGGCGGCGAGGGCGGCGTCGACACCGGCTTCTCGTTCCGCCTGGCGGGGGTCACCCGCACCGACAACGCGGCATGGTTCAACGCCAAGCCCGGCGGGGTCGACGAGCACTCGATGAAGCAGGCACTCCACCAGGGCGGGCCGGAGTCGCTCAACCTGTACTCGACCACTGCCGGCGACTTCCTCGGCTGGGCCTACCTGCCGGACATCGTGACCAAGCCCGGGCAGGCCGACCTGGACGGTGTGGTCATCGACTGGGAGTCGATGCTGGGCACGTCCACGACCTACGCCGGCCGCTTCGACCAGGGCGAGACCGCGACCCACGAGGTCGGCCACTGGCTCAACCTCGAGCACACCTTCTTCGGCGGCTGCAACGCCAAGGGCGATTTCGTGGACGACACCCCGAAGCAGAAGACCCCGACGTCGGGCTGCCCGGAGGGCAAGGACACGTGCACCGCCCCGGGGACCGATCCGATCCACAACTACATGGACTACTCGTTCGACACCTGCTACACGCAGTTCACCCCGGGCCAGGCGCAGCGGATGAGCGACGCGTGGCTGCTGTTCAGGGCGCCTGCGTAGGGCCGGGCAGCTCGCCGCGCAGCACCACCACGCCCTCGGCCGTCGTGCCGCCGGCGATCGGTTGGCGGGTCACCGTGATGGCGTCGTACGCCGCGGGGTCGACGCCGAGCCAGAGGCTGATCTCGTCTTCGTCGCCGCGCCGGTGGAACGTTCCGGCCGAGACCTTGCCGGAGTCACCGACCAGCCAGACCTCGTAGAACGAGCCGTCGGGAGCGGGCGGGATGCCGGCCACGTCGAGCAGGACGGACACCCCGGCCGGCTCGTCGGTGAGCTTGGCCGTCGCACTGGCGCCCGGCAGCTCGTCCGTGCCACTCAGCGCCACCTCGACCCCGCGCGCCTCCGGGTCGGACGCCAGGACCAGACGCAGGCCGCCCGCCACCATCAGCGCCACCAGGAGGACCGCCGCGGCCAGCAACAGGCGATGACCGCCGAACCGGGTCGGCCTCTGGTCGGGTCGCGCCCGCCCGGCGGCGGTGGCCTCGGCCAGGGTGCGGGCCCGCAGGTCCGGCGACACCTCGGTCCAGACCGCCGGGTCCTCCAACAGCCGCGCCACGACCGGATCGGAAGGATCGCCGCCGCCGGTCACGACGACGGCCATGGCGTTGAGGGGACGGTCGATGCGAACGTCAAGGCGGTCTCCGATCAGGACATTTCATAGACGGCGGACAGGGCCGACGCCAGCAGGCGGTAGGCGGTGTGGGTGCGCGACTTGACGGTCCCGAGGGGGATGTCGAGCCGGGCCGCGATCTCGGGTTGGGTCAGGTGCTCGAGGTGCGCCAGGCGGATGACCTCGCGGCTGGCCGGCGGCAGCGCGTCGACGGCCCGGCGGACGGCCCAGACGTCAGCGGCGTCGGCGATCGACGGGGGCTCGACCGACGGCAGGTCGGCCGGCGGCACGTCGTCGAAGCTGCGCGCCTGGTGGCGCCGCTCCCGCCGCCACACGTCGACCGCCGTCCGCCGCACGATCGCCCGCAGCCACGGCCCCAGGGGGCGCTCCGGCTCGAAGCTGGACGCGGCGCGCCAGGCCTGGACGAACGCCTGCTGCACCGCCTCCTCGGCCAGCCGCCGGTCCGAGAGCATGCCGGAGGCGACGGCCAGCATGGGGCCCGCGTACTCGTCGAACACCTCGGCCAGGGCCGCCTCGTCGCCGGCTCTGAACCGCTCGCCGATCGAGCCCTTTCGTCGCCTCCGCGCCATGACACCGCCTGCATCGTCCGGTTCCCGACAGTACCGCCGCCCGGTGGTATGCACGGCATGGGCCGGCGGGTTCACGGCGCGCCGGTAGGGGCCTCTCGGAGGAGGCCCCCACCGACCTGGGCCGTCAGACATGGACGTTGGTCAGCACCGTGATCAGCGCATTGACGGCCGGGTCGACATCGATGGTGTCGCCGGGGCCTTCGGCGGTGAGCTGGAGCTGGTCGGGAATGGCGCTCCCGGTGATGCTCGTCGCCACCGGCACGCCCGCGACCTCGATGTGACCCCGACGGACGTCGGCGGTGATGTGGTCCACATTGGCCGTCCCGACGAGGTTCACACTGTCGGTCTGGGCGTCGGGGCCACCACCGGCGGCCGACATGTCGACGTCGGCGCGGTTCCTCGCCGTGTAGAACAGGAAGTCGCCGACGGAGAAGTTGTCGAACCCGGCGAGCATGTTGAGGTCCAGGGTCTCCACCCCGCCGGTGTCCATGCGAATGTTGCCGACGTTGCGGGTGAACACGGCCCGCGACCCGTTGGCCTCCAGGGAGAAGCTCTCGTCGACGTTGGCCCCGTTGAACACGAGCGTGTCGCGCCCGCCCCGGCCCTCGATGGCGTCGCTGCCGTCGCCCGGGTCCCAGGTGAAGCTGTCGTTCCCGCCACCCATGTCGGCCGTGTCGGCGCCGCGGTTGCCGTCGATGCTGTCACGGCCCGAGCCGCCCCGCAGCGACTCGTTGCCGTCGCCGCCGAGCAGCACGTCGTTGCCCGAGCCACCGTCGAGCGTGGTGGCCTCGTCCGCGAAGGCGCCGTTGACCTGGTCGATCCGGATCTGATCCCTGCCGGCGCCTGCCAGCACCTGGATCCGGTCGAACGTGCTGCGGTCGAACTCGAACTCGGCGGTCCCGTCGTCGCCGACGTCGACCTGGAGGACCCCGGGCGTACCCGCCTTCAGCCGCAGCGCGAGCGCGTCGCGGCCGTTGGTCCCGGTGACCGTCAGCGTCCCGCCTTCTACCGTGGCCTGCACGCTGGGCCCCGCGGCCGCGGCGCCCGCCGCAGTCAGGCCCACCGTCAGCACGCCGGCACCAGCACCGAGCATGAAGCGCTTGAAGTTCATCGACTCCCTCTTTCGTCAACCGGCGGCGGCAGAGCATCGGTGTCTGCCTGCGGCGTGTACGTAGGGGGAGCACCGTCGGTTCAGGTCGGTCGGTTACGAGCCCTCGACGAACGGGTGGATGCGGGTGGAGTCGACCCCGGGCTCGGCCGTGGCGAAGCGGCGCCAGACCTCGGCGGTCACCTCGCCGATGGGGCCGGGCCGTGACCCGATCGCCTCCAGATAGAGGTCGAGGTCCTTGGCCATGAGCGTGTTGGCGAACCCGGACGAGTAGGTGCCGGTGAGCACGTGGTGGACGAACTTTTCGCTGCTCGCCGCACTGCGCCCGCTGGAGGCGTTGAGCACCTCGAGGACCGTCGCCATGTCCAGGCCCACGGAGGCGGCGAACGCCACCGCCTCGCTGGTCGCAGCCAGCGCGGTCGCAGACAGGAAGTTGTTGGCGAGCTTGAGCGCCTGAGCCATGCCGGGGCGGTCGCCGACGTGGAAGCGACGGTCGGTCAGCCCCTCGATGACCGGTTGCACCGCGGCGCACGCAGCCGGATCCGCGGCGTACATCACCGTGAGCGTCCGGGCCACGGCTCCGGCCACTCCACCGGAGACCGGGGCATCGACATAGGCGACGCCGGCGCCGGCGAGGTGCTCGCCCACCGACCGGGCCGCGGCGAGCCCGACCCTCGAGGTGTCGACCACGTGGGTCGTCACCCGATCCGGCGCCGAGGCCAGCGCACCGGCCACGGCCGCGGACGCCCGGCCGTCGGGGAGGCTGAGTACCACGATCGGCGCCCGGCGTGCGAGCTCGCCGAGGTCGTCGACGAACGTGGCCCCCGCGGGACTTCGCCCCGGGCCGGCGACGTCGTGGGTGACCAGCTCGTGGCCGGCGGCCACCAGGTTGGCCGCCAAGGCGCTTCCCATGTTGCCGAGGCCCACGAACCCGACGGTGCGCGGGGGCATGACCCTTGTCACCGGCCCTCGAGGTCGGCGGCCACGCCCGCGAGCAGGCGGCGGAGGTTGCGCTCGAAGCGGCCCTCGTCCCCCAGCACCTGGCCGAAGGTCGCCCACGACGCCTCGACGCCATGCTCCTCGACCATCGCTTCGGCGTAGGGGAAGGCACCGGTCTCCAGCAAGGTCTCGATGTACGGGAGCGTGTCCCGCGCCTGCTGGTCGACGTCGACCCCCTGGCGCTCCAGGAACCCGACGCCGAACACGTACTCGTCGACCAGCATCACCAGGTCGAGCTTGTCGGCCAGGGGGGCGTCCAGGCCCGACACCGCCTGGAGGCTCTGGTCGAAGTGGCGGAACGAGTTGGGCCCGATCGGCGGGTCCTCGGCGATGTCCGTGACCCACGGGTGGCGCCGGAGCGTGGCCCGGGTGGCGCAGGCGATGACCACGAGCGCGTCCCGCCAGTCCTCGGGCATCTCGCCCTCGGGCACGTGGTTCTCGGCCATCACCGTGTCGACGACGAGCATGAGCAGCTCGGTCTTGGTGCGGACGTAGTAGTAGAGCGACATCGTGCCGGCGCCGAGCTCCCGGGCGAGGCGCCGCATCGACAGCGCGGCGAGGCCCTCCTGGTCGGCGATGCGCACGGCGGAGGCCGCGAGCTCGTCACGGTTGAGCCGCGGGCGCCGGCCGCGGGGCGGCACGCGGGTCCACAGGTCGAGGGCGTCCCGCCGCTCGGCGGCGGGGTCCTGCTCGGCCCGCCTCCGGCCGTGGTGGTGGCCGCGGTCGTGCTCGGCCGCCTTCTCGACCAGCTTGGACACGACGAGGTCGCGGAGCGACTCGCCCCCGGGGTGCGGGCGCTCGGGCTGCCCGCGCTCACCGCGCCCCCCGCCGCCCCGGTTGCGCCGCGGGCTCTCCTGGTTGCCGCCACGACTTCCACCGCGACCCTCGTCCCGATTGCCGCTTGTCATTCGTACAGCGTACCACTACGGTGATTCGTACTATGTACGACACAATGGTACGGCATACGAAAACACTCCGACCGGCTCCCCCGCCGGCGGCCGTGCACACCCGCGGCCTCACCAAGCGCTACGGCGACACCTGGGCCCTACGCGGGCTCGACCTCGACGTCCTCCCCGGCACGGTCCTCGGCCTGCTCGGCCACAACGGCGCCGGCAAGACCACCGCCATCCGCATCCTCACCACCCTGGCGGTCCCCACGGCCGGCACGGCGTCGGTGGCCGGCCACGACGTGACCACCCACCCCCACCTGGTCCGGCGCAGCATCGGCGTCGCCGCCCAGCAGGCCACCGTCGACGGGCTGCTCAGCGCCCGGGCCAACCTCGTGATGGTCGGGCGGCTCTACGGCCTCCCCCGGCGCGACGCCGGCCGGCGGGCCGACGAGCTGCTCGCGCAGTTCGGCCTGGCCGACCAGGCGGGCGACCTGGTGAAGACGTTCTCCGGCGGCATGCGCCGGCGCCTCGACCTCGCCGCCAGCCTCGTGCCGCGACCGTCGGTCCTGTTCCTCGACGAGCCGACCACGGGCCTCGACCCCCGCAGCCGGGGCGACCTGTGGGACACCCTGCGCGACCTCGTGCGGCACGGCACCACCATCGTCCTCACCACCCAGTACCTCGAGGAGGCCGACCGGCTGGCCGACGACATCGTCGTCCTCGACCATGGCCACACTGTGGCGCACGGCACCCCGGCGGCGCTGAAGGCCGAGGTGGGCGGCGACCGCATCGACATCGCGGTCGCCGGGCCGGCCGACCTGGCGGTGGCGCTGGCCGCCACCGAGCGGTTCGCGGCGCGGCCGGCGGTGGCCGACCACGACGCCCGGCTCGTCACCGTGCCGGTGGTGGCCGGCGTCCGGCTCATCGACGTGGTGCGAGCGCTCGATGACGCCGGCGTCGACGCCGTCGACACCAACCGGCGGGGCGCCTCGCTCGACGACGTGTTCCTCACCCTGACCGCGCCCACGACCGCGACCGTCCCCGACGAGGTGCCCGCATGACCGCCACGACCCTCACCCCCACGACCGTCACCGCCCCCACCGCCTCGGGCTGGTGGAGCGACACCCTCGTGTTCACCGGACGCCACCTGCAGCACATCCGGCAGATCCCCGAGAAGCTGCTCGACGTCACCGTGCAGCCGCTCATGTTCGTGCTGCTCTTCGCCTACGTGTTCGGCGGCGCCATCGACGTCGGAGGCAGCTACCGGGAGTACCTGATCGGCGGCATCCTCGTGCAGTCGATCGCCTTCGGCATGGTGGGCCCGGCCACGTCCATCGCCACCGACCTGACCGAGGGGGTCATCGACCGGTTCCGCTCGGTGCCCGCGGCCCGCTCGGCCTACCTGTCCGGGCACTTCCTCGCCGAGTGGATCGGCATGGGCCTGGCCATGGTCATCCTGCTCGGCTCCGGCCTGGTCGTCGGGTGGCGGACGCACGCCCCGGTGGCCGACGTCGCCGTCGCCATCCTGCTGCTGGGCCTGTTCTCGGCCGCCATGGTGTGGATCGGCACGCTGCTCGGGCTCCTCGTCCGCACGCCCGACGCGGTGATGGGCGTCGCCTTCACGGCCGTCTTCCCGCTGACGTTCGTGAGCAACGCGTTCGTGCCGATCGACTCGATGCCGCCGGTCCTCCAGCACGTCGCCGCCTGGAACCCGGTCAGCGTGCTGGTAGCCGCCGTGCGCGACCTGTTCGGCAACCCGTCGGCCCCTACGGACGTCCACAGCTGGCCGCTCGAGCACGCGGTGGTCGCCGGCTTCGGCTACTGCGCCATCATGCTGGCCCTGGCCGTGCCGCTCGCGCTGCGGCGCTACCGCGCCCGGACGACCGACTGACAGGCCTGGCGGCGCCGGTCGCTACGCCGAGCAGCAGCGGACGACGGCGTCGACGAGGGGCACCGACCGGCGGTCGGCCGGTGTGGCCGGGCCCATCTGGTTGACCGTGTAGCCGAACGTGAACCCATGGCCGGGGTGGGCGAAGCCGACCGACCCGCCGAGGCCGTAGTGCCCGAAGCTGCCCGGCCCGGCCATGGGCCGGAACGGGAACGAGAGCTGGAAGCCGAGGGCGTAGGCGGTCTCGTAGCCCGCCACGCGGTCGATCCCCCGGCACTGCTCTTCGCTGGCCCGGGCGACGGCGTCGGGTCCGAGCAGCCGGACGCCGTCGACCGTGCCGGTGACCGCCGCGTACATGCGCGCCAGGGCGTGGGCCGTCCCCATGCCGTTGGCGGCGGGGAGCTCGGCCGCCCAGATCACGGGGTCGTTCATGATGGCGAAGAGGCCCGACGGGATGAGGAAGGCCCAGTGGGCGATCGACTCGGGGTCGAGCAGCCGAGCGGTCAGCTCGTCCGGCGTGCCGGGCACCGCCGCGGGGATCAGCGGCGCCACCCGGTGGTGCTCGGCCGGCGGGAGGCCGATGTGGAGGTCGAGCCCGAGCGGCCGCGCCACCTCCTCGGCGAAGGCCTGACCGCAGGTCGTCCCGGTCACGCGGTTGATGACCTCGCCCACCAGCCAGCCGTAGGTGATGGCGTGGTAGCCGTGGTCGCTTCCCGGCTCCCACTCCGGAGCCGCGGCCGCCAGCGCCTCGACCGGCACCGACCACCCCGCGATCTCGTCGGTCGAGAGCGCTCGGCGAACGGCGGGCAGCCCGGCCTGATGGCTGAGCAGCCAGCGCACCGGCAGCTGGTCCTTGCCCTCGGCGGCGAACTCGGGCCAGTAGCGGGCGACCGGCGCATCCAGGTCGAGCTCGCCGCGCTCGGCCAGGCGGTGCGCCACGATCGCCAGCGCCCCCTTGGTCGCCGACGCCACCATCTGGAGGGTGCGGTCCGTGTAGGGATCGTCGCCCTCGGCCTCGGTGGTGCCGCCCCACAGGTCGACCACCGGCTCACCGCCGCGGTACACGCAGCAGGCGGCGCCCACCTCGCCCCGCACCGCAAAGTTGCGCTCGAACTCGTCCCGCACCGGCTCGAAGCCGGGCGCCACCATGCCCCCGATGTCCACCAGGCGCACGCTACCCGGGAGGACCGGGCGGCGGTCGCCCCGTTGGTCCGCGGCGCGGGTGGGGCGACGAGCAGGACCTAGCCCCGGGCCAGGCGCGCCGGGTCGACCAGGGCGACGCTGGCCGGGACCAGCCACCGCGACACCCGGGCGGCACCGTACTCCGACAGGTGGATGGGGTCGCGCCACATGTTGCCCTCCCCCGCGTCGACCCCCCGCTGCACCTCGGACCGCAGGTCGAGGACCCGCGTGTGCGGGCGATGGGCGGCAATCCTCTCGTAGGTGGCGTCGCGGCAGTCGAGGGCGGTGCGACCCTCCTCGGTCAGCGACGCGATCACCGACGGCGGCGTCGTCGTGAGCGCGACGGTCGCGCCCCTGGCGCCGAGCACGTCGGCGTCCCCCGTGAGGGTCTCCCGGAGGTAGGCGTCGTAGGCGGGGTCGCAGTCGCCGACCCACTGGCCGTCCATCCGGACCTGGCCCAGGCCGGTGATGGCGGCCAGGTAGTAGACGACGACGTCGGGGTCGAACTGGTCGACCAGCCCGGCCCACGTCTGCCGCCGGAGGTCATGGCAGATCGGCAGGTCGACCACCTTGTCGCCGTAGCGGGTCTTGCCCTCGGGGACCAGGGGCGTGCAGCCGAACTGCGAGTCGTAGGCCACCACCGCACCGTCCTTCGCCGCCTCGGCGGCCAGCGCAGGGCCTAGGAAGATCGGCCCGCTGTCGCCCACCAGCAGGATCCGGGGACTGCGCGACGGCACCGACTCGGGCAGCGCCTGCATCGGGAAGTCCGAGGCCTCCTCCGTCGCGCCGGCCACCACGGTCACGTCCGACTTGCTGGGCGCGCCGGCCGTCGCCACGACGACCAGCGCGGCGACGGCCGCGACCGCGCCGCCCAGCGCCAGCGGGGCCCGGAGGCCCCGGAGGCCGCCCCGCAGCGCGCCCCGGCGGATCGGCCGCTCGATCAACACGAACGACGCAATGGCCAGGGCCAGGGTCACCGCCACGCAGGCGGCGTCGAGCACCCAGCCGTCGAGCCCGGTGCGCTCGGGCGTGGCGTAGACGATCACCGGCCAGTGCCACAGGTAGACGCCGTAGCTGATGATCCCGAGCCCGCGCAGCGGGGCGAAGCCGAGCACGGCGCCGAGCGGGCCTGCCCGCCCTCGGACGACCACCGCGACGACGACGACCGCAGCGAGGGCGAAGGCCGCGAGGCCGCCCCGGTAGTAGGCCGGCTCGGTGCCCCGCACCTCGACAAACGACCAGAGCAGGAACGCGAGCGCGGCGACCCCCGCCACCGGCGGCCACCAGCTGCCGGTCGGGCGGGGCGGGCCGCCGATCCGCTCCTCGGGGACGGCCGCGTCGGGTGCGATGGCCGAGCGCCGGCGGCCGGAGGACAGCAGGGCCGCGAGCGCCGCGCCGAGCAGCGTGGGCC
>JBKPRV010000234.1:0-5371 GCA_046734715.1 Actinomycetota bacterium
CAAGCTCACCCGAGCGCTCGCTCCGCTCGACGGCACCGTCGTCCCGGAGGCTCTGGCCTTGCTGCGCCGGGCTGCGGAGTCGGCGACGGACCACCCCGAAGGCCGCCCGCTGTTCGCCGGCTACGCAGCGCTTCCCTGGCCCGAGGACCGCTACTTGCAGCTCTGGCACGCTCACTACCTGCGGCGCGAGTTCCGTGGCGACGGGCACATCTCGATCCTGGCGTCGGAGGGGCTCAGCGGACTCGAGGCGCTCCTGCTCCACATCGCTTGGACGCCCGCGCTGGGGCCCCTGTTCCGTGCCACGCGAGGCTGGACCGACGACGAGTGGGACGGAGCCACCGACAAGCTCCGAGGCGCAGGCTGGCTCAGCGGGGACGACCAGCTCACGCTCACACCAGCCGGGCGTGCCTATCGGGAACGGATCGAGGCCCGCACGAACGACCGCAACGCCCCGGCCTACCGGTCGGCCACCGACGACGACCTGGCGAAGCTCACCACGCTCGGCGCGACGATCGGGAACGCCCTGCGCGCCGACGGCCCCAGCTTGCTCGGCGACCTCGTCCCGGACGACCAGCCGTCGCGGACGCCCGTAGGCGGCTGTCCCGACACGATCCACGGCTGGTGGCGGCGCCGGCCGGACATGTCGTGACAGCGACCGACCCGGTCGTCGAGGCGGCCCGGCTTCCCAGCCTCCGCCCCGCAGACCATCATCGACGCCGTCCGGCGTGGCGTACCCGTCTAGGTCGACACTCCGTGGCCCGGGGCCGACATCGACGCAGGGGATCGACCGCCAGCTGGCCGAGGCGGCGCAGGAGAAGGACGCCGAAACGGGTCGATGATGGCGACTCATCTGGCACGTAGCTGGCACGGCGGCGCACTTTGTGGCGCCAAGCCGAGCGGGGGAGTCGGCCGAACGTGTGCCTGACCAGGGCCGGAAGGGAAGAGAGCGGGTGACGGGGATCGAACCCGCATAGCCAGCTTGGAAGCCCCGTCGGGCGTCGACCCCCTGCAGCCTGCTAGCCCCGGGCCTGGTCAGCCGGCCCGGGAGCTGCCCGAGCGCCGACGACTCGCCGTGAGTGACCGTGATGCGCCGACCGATCGGGCACGAATGGGGCACACCCAGGCGGACGAGCTCGTCGGTGGCGATGGGGCGTGAGACGAACCGACCACCAGACGCTGGCCCGGCCGCCGGCGGCGCAAGCCGCCGAGCGTGCCGGGCCTTCCCGCGCCCGGCTCCGCCGGGCGCCTTGACGGAGTACAGAAAGTTCTCACGAATGGGCAGGTGTGGTCATGTCCGACTCCGCTTGATCGGTTACATCGCGGCCTCAGTTGATTGGTGACTCTGCTTGATCAGGCAGGCCGATCTGCCTGCCTACGGTCTGGCGCGGTCAGGGGGGCTGTCATGACAGAGCGTGGTGACAGGGCGCGGGGTCCCGCATCGTCCGTTGCTCACAGACCCGGCGTTTAGGGCCACCGCCGCCGACGCCTCGAGGTCAGTCCGCGGACCATCCGCCAGGACCTCGATAGGCTCCGCGTTACGTGCTGACGTCTCCGGGCAACCGACCTCTGTGGTGCACCACGAGCAGTGCGATGTCGTCCTCGGCGACGTGATCATTGATGAGCTCGTCGCTGAGCGCTTCGATGATGTCCACGCCCGTCGCGTCGTCTGCGATCGCGTGGAGTCGTGACATGGCGATATTGATGCCGTGATCGAGCGGGCGATCCCGTCGCTCCACCAGGCCGTCTGTGTACATGACGAGCTTCGAACCCTTCGGGAAGGGCGCGATGTCGGCAACGCGGCGGGCGCCTGGGCCGCCGATGAGTGGTGAGTTGGCCGAGTCCAGGCGACGGACCTCGCCATCGGAGAGGCGCAGCAGGGGCGGGGGGTGGCCGGCGGTGGCGAACGTGACCGTTTCGTGCTCGATGTCGACGACGACTAGGGCGGCGGTGGCGAGGAGGAGACCGCTGCGTTGGCTTAGGACATCGGATAGTTCGGAGAACACGTCCGGCGTTGCCACCCCGGAGTGGAGGAGTGCACTGACCATCCCGCGGACCAACGCCATGTCGGCCGCGGCGGCGATCCCGTGACCGGTGACGTCGCCGACGACGAGCGCCATCCGGGTCTTCCCGAGCACCAGCCCTTCGTACCAGTCTCCGCCTACGGCGAGGGACGCAGTGGCGGGCAGGTAGCAGGCAGCGGTTTCGATCCCGGGCAGCGAAGGCAGGTCACCGAGGAGGCGACGCTGCATGGCGACGACGAGCTCGTGGTCGGCGTCGTAGCGCTCCGCCCGCTCCACGGTCTCGACGCACAGGACGCCCACGGCTCGCAGCGCAGCCTCCAGTTTGGGATTGAACACGGTCGGGTCGGTCCAGGCGAACGCGAGCGCACCCAGCACGGTGCCGTCTGACCGGTAGAGCGGCAGAGAAGCGGATGCCCGGACGCCGGCCGCGATCGTGTCCGCCACGATGTCGGGGAACTGCACGCGGTACGACTCGATGTCGGAGAGCAGCACGATGCGTTCCTCTCGTACCGCTGCCGCGATCGGGTAGGTGGCGTCGACCGCGACATCGGTGTAGCGATCGGCGATGTCCCGGTCCAGGAACGAGTCGTGGAACAGCCGCAGTGACATGCGAGCACCATCCAGCAACGCAAGGTTCGCGTAGTCCGCCCCAACGCAAGCTGCCGCACGGTAGGCGACGAACTGCGCGACCTGCGCACTGGTCGCAGGTAGCGGCAGCGAGTCGGGCAGCGGGACCGGAACGGGCGCCCCCACGACTGGGATCGGCACGCGGGCCGTAGGATCATCGGCCATATGTGTCGTCTCCGTCCCCCGGTTCACTCGCCTCGTCGCGGAGAGACGATAGGCGATTCCACCAGGTGCGCCCCGGTGGAACACAAATGCCGATCGGCGACTGAACACTGCGGCAGAACTGGCGATCTGGCCGGCCGGGAGGTACGCGCTCCGACCAGAACGCACGCCCAAGAACGCGGAGGAGAAGACGTCTGAGCTTCGCACGTTCTATGTCGCTGTGACGCGTGCCAGAAGGGTCTTAATGCTGACGCGCGCCCAGTCTCGGCAGACCCGCTACGGTCGGAGAGCCTCTGACCCGTCTCCATATTTGGCGTACATCAGGACTGCGATGTAGCCCCGCTGGATGACGGAGTGGTGCGGTTCTGACCACTCAGCCGAACCTGGGCGATCAAGCGTGTGCCGTCGTGGCTCCAGGCCGACGGTGAGGTGCTGGAGGACAACGCGTCAAGGACCCGTTGGGAGTATGCCTCGGTCATCAGGGAGTCGACGTCGCCTTCTGCGATCCATCGGAACGCAGCCGTCTCGGATGTTTCGTGCGGCACGCCCTCGGTGGCTCGGCAACGGAAGACCAGTGCAACGATGTGCCTGCGCGTGTTTTGGTAGACACCGGTGAGACTCACCGGTTCGATCCGGAGACCAGTCTCCTCGTAGACCTCTCGGCGGAGGCCGTCCTCGATGGTCTCGCCGTGTTCGAGGATGCCGCCGGGGGGTTCCCAGTCGCCGTTGTCCCGGCGCTGGATGATGAGGGCCCGGCCCTCGTCGTCGACGATGACGCCGGCCACGCTGACGGAGTAGCGGTGGTCCTCTGTCATGGTGTTCCTTCCGGGATCGGTACTCTCGACCGTAGTCATGTGTAGACGAGTTGAGGAGTTCTGATGGTCGGGCGTCCCCGGGGCGTTGTGCTGGTCGAGGTTCTCGACCCCGCGAGCGATCGGCCTGTGTTCCGGCAGATCTCGGACCATCTGCGGGACCTGATCGTCTCGGGCAAGCTCGGGGAGGGTGACCAGCTGCCGTCCGAGGCGCAGCTGGCCGATCACTACGGGATCACCCGCACGACGGCCCAGGCCGCGCTGGCCGTCCTTGAGGCCGAGGGCCTCGTCGTCGCTGAGCACGGGAAGGGCCGGTACGTGCGGCCACGGCCGCAGGTGCGGCGGCTCGGGTCTGACCGGTTCGCTCGGCGCCATCGGGAGGCAGGCAAGGCGGCGTTCGTGGCCGAGGTCGAGGCGGCCGGGGCAGCTCCGAGGGTGGACCAGATCACCGTGACGGAGGACCGGCCGCCGGACGAGATCATCAAGCGGCTCGGGTTGGCCCCGAAGGCGAAGGTCGTCGTCCGCCGGCGCCGGTACCTGATCGATGGTCACCCGGTGGAGCTGGCGACCTCGTACATCCCGGCGAGCCTGGCGAAGGGGACTGCCATCGCTCAGCCGGACACCGGGCCCGGTGGCATCTACGCGCGGTTGGAGGAAATGGGTCACCGCCTCGATCGGTTCTCCGAGGAGGTGCGGGCTCGCATGCCCTTGCCGGATGAGGCCCGGGCGCTGCTGCTGCCGTCGGGCGTGCCCGTGTTCCAGCTCGTGCGGACCGCATACGACACCGAGGGCCAGGCCGTCGAGGTCTGCGACACGGTGATGTCGTCGGACGTGTACCAGCTCGACTACGAGCTGTCGTCCCGGTAGGAGAGCGCCCGGCCGAAGTATGACCGCCTGTGTCATACCGTCGTCGTACACTCGTCTATACGAGTAGTCGAGCTGCGGAGGTGGCAGCGAGCGATGGCGATTCAGCGCAGGCTCACGGTGTCGTTCGACGAGGTGTTCCCGCACGGGGCGTGGCTGGTGTCGGCGGTCGAGCCGTGCCGGGACTTCAAGCGGTCGTCGAGGGAGGTAGTCGTGCAGGAGGTGGTGCGGGACGAGGCCGGGCAGCCGGTCCTGGTCGACGGTGAGCAGCAGGCGATCTGGCAGGTCGAGGTCCTCGACGGCGACGAGCAGGTCACCGGCGAGGCCAAGAAGGTCAAGGTCAAGATCGTGTCGATGCGGCGGCCGGTTCCGCCGGCGCAAGTGGCAGGGACACCGTTCCGGCCGGTCGTGTTGGAAGGGCTGTCGGTCCAGGCCTGGGTCAACCGTGACCGGTGCCGGGTCGAGCAGGGCAAGCCGCACAGCTGCGGGGCCCGCCAGACATGGAGCTACTGGGCGACCGGGCTGCGGCCGGTTAACGAGGGCCAGGCTCGGGAGCGGACGACGTCGGGGGCGGGCAACGGTCGTGAGGGCCGGTGATGGGCTCGACCCAGATGGCCTTGCCGATGGAGCGGCGCAACGGGGCGTCGTCCCATCGGCAGGGTCCGGGGGAGTCGCCGCCGACCGAGCTGGTGTCCGTCCTCCAGGTGGTCGACGTCGACGCTGGGCCGTGGGTGCGGCGGGTGACGACGCTTGCCGTGGTCCTGGTGGCGGCCGTTGCGGCGGTGGCGAGCTACGAGCACATGCGGGCGCTGGCGGAGCTGGCGGGAGAGGGCTGGCGGTCGTGGCTGCTGCCCGTGAGCGTCGACGGGCTGGCCGTGGCCGCGT
>JBKPRV010000235.1:0-12674 GCA_046734715.1 Actinomycetota bacterium
CCGTGGTAGCGGGTCATCCGGTCCGCGATCTCGGCCTCGTCGGGGATCGGGTGGAACGCGACGTAGAAGTAGTGGTTGACCTCCTTGGTGCTCACCATGATCGGGCAGTCGTACTCGGCCTGCGCCTTGGTGAACCCCTCGGCCAGCGTGCGCACCACCAGATCGAACGACAGCGGGGTCACCGGCCGGGGCGCGTGCATCTTGTCCAGGTTCCAGAAGCCCTCGATCTCGTCTGGCCCGGGAAACGTGATCTCGTCTGTCGTCGTCACGGTCGACCCCCTCGCAGTGACCTACCCACCCAATGCACGGGAACTGTGCCCGCACTGTACAGACGCATCAGGGTCCCTGATGTGTGAGGAACGCGAGGGCGCGCTCGAAGATCGCCTCGACGTCGGCCGCGCCGGCGAAGAAGTGGTCTGCGCCCGGGACGCTCTCCAGCTCGACGGGCGCGCCCGCGGCCCGCAGCGCCTCCGCTAGACGGACGCTCTGGTCGTGGGGGACCCACGTGTCGTCCTCGCCGTGCTGCAGCAGGAACGGCGGCGCGTCCCCGCGCGCATGCGTCACCGGGCTGGCGGCGCGCGCCAGGTCGAGGTGCTGACCGATCGGGCCGCCGAGCAGTTGGGCCTCGAAGGTGTCGTCGGCGGTTTGATCAAGCGCGAGCAGGTCGGTGATCGGGTACCAGCAGACCACCCCGGAGACCGGGGGCGCGCCGGCGACCAGCGCCGCGAGCGCCCCGAGGAGACCGCCGGCGGACGCGCCCCAGACGTACGTGCGACCGGGTACGACGCCCAACTCGCCGGCGTGCATGTGGAGCCAGCGCATCGCCTCCACGACGTCGTCGATCTGGGCGGGGAAGAGGGCCTCGGCGCTCAGGCGGTAGTCGGGGGCCGCCACCACGAAGCCCGCGTCGGTCAGGCGCTCGAAGAAGCCGTGGGTCCAGTCCCGCGTCTCCCGGGGTGCCCGGCTCCGGTGGCTGACGCGCCAGCCCCCGCCATGGACGTAGACCAACACCGGTCGTGCCCCCTCGGAGGATGCGCCGGGCCGGTAGACGTCGAGCTCCAGGGCTCGGAACCCGTCCCGCTCGGCGTAGACGATGGCCTTCTCGACCTGCACCGCGCTCAGTCAACCACGACGGTCCGGACGGCATGGGAGCCTGGGGAGCATGACGCCGACTACGGACGACTTGCTGGAAGGGGCGATCGCGGCGGCGCGTGCCGGCGGTGGCGTCCTGGTCGAGGGCCTGGGGCGCCCCCTGCAGGTCGAGCACAAGAACGAACGGACCTCCATCGTCACGTGGGCGGACCTCACGGCGCACGAGGCCATCGTCAGCGTCCTCGGCGAGCGGTTCCCGGAGCACGCCGTCCTCGGCGAGGAGGGGGGCGTCGAGGTCGGCGAGGCCGCGGCCACCTGGCTCGTCGATCCGCTCGACGGCACCTCGAACTACGCCCACGGGATCCCGTTCGCCTGCACGTCGGTGGCCGTGCGCGACCGCGACGGGCTCGCCGCGGGCGCCATCTTCGACCCCTTCCGGGGCGAGCTGTTCACCGCCGTGCGGGGTGGGGGAGCGTGGCTGGGCGACGAGCCCCTGGCGGTGTCGGCCACCGACGCGCTCGACCGGTCCCTCGTGTGCACCGGCATCCAATCGGACGATCGGGACGCGATCGCGGCCTTCGGGCGGCGCATGGTGGCGCTCTGTGGCGAGTGCCGGGCCGTTCGCTGCGTCGGATCCCCGGCCCTGTGCCTTGCCTATGTGGCGGCCGGTCGCGTCGACGCCTTCGTCGAACGGGACGCCACCTACGCCTGGGACGTGGGCGCCGGTGCGCTGCTGATCGCCGAGGCCGGCGGCCACAGCGAGGACCTGGACGGTGGGCCCCTCAACCTCGGCGCCGGGCTGGCCAACGTGCTGGCCAGCAACGGGCGCATCCACGCCGGGCTCTTCGAGCTCGTCCGCGCCGCGGAGGCGGCTCCGTGAGCGGCGGCGTGGAGGGCAAGCGCATCGTCGTCACCGGGGCGGCCCGAGGGATCGGCGCGGCGCTGGCGGCCGAGCTCCGGTCCCGCGGGGCCGAGGCCATCACACTGGACCTGGCCGAGGGGGCGGACGCCGTCTGCGACGTGAGCGACGCCGACCAGGTGGCCGGCGTGTTCGCCGATGCCGGGGCGATCGACGGCCTGGTGAACTGCGCGGCGCTGTTGGTCGGCCGCCGGGCCTACGACGAGATCGACCTGGACGAGTGGGACCGGATGTTCGCGGTGAACGTGCGGGGCTCGTTCCTGTGCGCCCGGGCCGCCGCCGCGGCGATGGCCGACCGGGGAGGCAGCATCGTCAACGTCGCCTCCGAGACCGCCGTCACCGGGTCCCACGGCTTCGTGCACTATGTGGCGTCGAAGGGCGCGGTGATGGCCATGACCCGCGCGCTGGCCAACGAGCTCGGGGCCCGGGGCATCCGGGTCAACTGCGTGGCCCCGGGCTTCACGCCGACGCCGGGGTCGGGGGTGCTCGGGGCCTACGACCCGAGCCGCACTCCCCTCGGCCGCGTCATGCGCCCCGACGACCTGCTCGGCACGTTCTGCTACCTGCTGTCGGACGACGCGGCGTTCGTGTCCGGTCAGACCCTCCTGGTCAACGGTGGGCGCGTGCCCCACTGACCTACGCCCTCGCGCTCGTGGTTCACTGGCAAGGTGAATGCGCTCGGCGACGACGGTCGTGAGGACGACCGCGAGAACGGCGACGGCGCGCCTGGGCCGGGGCGGCCCGCGCTGCAGTCGGTCGGCATCGCCCTGGACATCATCGACGCCCTGGCCCGAGCCCCCGAGCTGAGCCTGAGCGAGCTGGCCCGGCGGGTCGGCGTGGCCAAGAGCACGGCCCACCGCACTTGCGCCGTGCTCGCCCGCCGGGGCTTCGTGGATCGCACTGCCGGGCGGGGATACCGGTTGGGGCTCCGCCTGGTCGAGTACGGCAAGGTGGCGACGGAACGCACGGCGGTCCGCGACCAGGCCCTCCCCCTGCTCGTCGAGCTGCGCAACGCCGTGGGCGAGACCGTGCAGATCGGGGTGCCGGCCGGGGCCGACGTCGTCTACGTCGAGCGCGTGGAGGGCCAGCGGGCGCTGCGCTACTCGACCAACTCCCGCCGCTCGCCCCTGCACCGGTCGAGTGCCGGCAAGGTGCTGGCCGCGTACAACCCGGGGCTCGCCGAGGCCCGGCTGCGGGCCGGCCTGCCGCCCAGCACCGGCTACACGATCGTCGTCCCCGAACTGTTGGTGGCGGAGCTCGCCGGCGTCCGCGAGCGCGGCTACGCCCGCAGCGTCGACGAGACCGAGCTCGGCATGTCGTCGCTCGCGGTGCCGGTACGCGAGTCACCGGCCGGGCCGGTCGTGGCGGCGATCTCCATGGTCGGGCCGACCCGCCGGGTGGTGGGCGACCACGAGAGCGACCACGTCCGCATCCTCAAGGCCGGCGCCCGCCGGCTCACCCTGGCCATCGCCGACGGCGGCTACAGCGTCGGCGGGGACCGGTCGTGACGGCTGAAGGCGATGACGAAACGGACCCGCACGTCCGGGACGTCGCGGCGGCCCTCGGGCTCTCGATCATCGGCCCGTTCGCCCACGGCACCTTCGGCGCGGTAGCCGTCGCCACCGCGGACGGAGAGGAGCTCGTCCTCAAGGCGCAGCCGGACCCCACACTGGAGCCGGTCTGGACGACCGGCGCCGAGATGGCGGCTCGCCTGCACGAGCGGGGATACCCGAACCCACGCATCCTTCGGGTCGGGTCGACAGGCGCGGCGGTGTGGTCCCTGCAGGAACGCCTGCCCGGCGAGGTGCTCCGCCGGCTCACGCTGAACCACGCGACGCAACTGATCTCCTTGGCCGGCCGCCACGACGTCGACAGCGGGCTCCGCCGCCCGTGGCGAGAGGACGCCATCGCCGCCGCCCGTGGCTGGCTCCACTCCACCCCCATGGACCCGACCGACGCCCGGGTGCTGGCCGCGGCCATCGGTCAGGGCGAGGAGGCCGAGATCCTGCAGACGACGATCGTCCACGGCGATTTCCACCACGCCAACGTCCTGGTCGACGGGGACGAGGTCACCGGCGTGCTCGACTGGGAGATCGCCGGTCCCGGTGACTGGCGGTTCGACCTGGTGGTGCTCGCCTTCGGCTGTCACATCGCCCCGGGCTCCTGCGAGCCGGCGGCATCCGAGCTGGTCACCGAGGCGGTTCGCTTCCACTGCCCCGACGACGTGGCGGCGCTGATGATGGCGTGCCAGGTGCTACGTCTGGCGTCCATGACCGCCGCCCGATCGCCGGACCGCTCCGCCAAGGCCTGCGGCCGGATGGTGGCCGCGCTCGACCCCTGGCTGCGCTGACGCATGGCACAGCAGGTCGACGTCGTGGTGGTCGGGGCCGGCGCGATGGGGTCGGCCACCGCGTGGTGGTTGGCGCGGTGGGGGCGGGCGGTGGCGCTGGTCGAGCAGTTCGAGCAGGGGCACACCCGGGGCAGCAGTCACGGGGCCACCCGGATCTTCCGCTACGCCTACCCGGACCCCCGCTATGTGCGGATGGTCCAGGAGGCACTGCCGCTCTGGCACGAGCTCGAGGACGACACGGGGGTGGGGCTCCTCGAACGCACGGGCGGGCTCGACCACGGCGGCGCGGGCCTCGTCGCACCCGTCGTCGAGGCGCTTCGCGTGTGCGGGGTCGAGCACCAGGTCCTGACGCCGCAGGGCGCCGCCGACCGGTGGCCCGGCATGCGGTTCGAGGGCATGGTCGTGCACTGCCCGGGGGCGGGACGTTGCCTGGCCGACCTCACGGTGCGAACCCTCCAGCGCCGCGCCGGCGAGCTGGGGGCGTCGGTCCGTTTCTCCACGGGTCCGGCGACCGTGCAGCCGACCGGCGACGGTGTGACCGTGCGGGTGGGCGCGACCGGCGACGAGTGGCGGGCGCCCGTGGCGGTCGTGACCGCGGGCGCGTGGCTGCCCTCGGTCGTGGGCGACGGGGTCCCGCTGCCGCCGTTGCGCATCACCCGCGAGCGGCTCCAGCACTTCACGCCCCGCGAGCCAGGCGGAGACTGGCCCAGCTTCCTCCACCACCGACCCGGGACGTTGCACTACGGGTTGCTGAGCCCCGGCGAGGGCGTGAAGGTCGCCCAGCACATGGCCGGTGAGGAGGACGACCCGGACGCCCCGGCGCCGGCGACGCCCGATCCCGTGGCGCTGGCGGCCATGCGTCGCTACGTCGAGGACTGGTTCCCGGGCCTCGACCCGTCGCCGGTCCATCCCGCCACGTGCCTCTACACGACGACACCGACCCACGACTTCGTGGTGGAGCGCCGGGGGTCGATCGTGGTGGGCTCGCCCTGCAGCGGCCACGGCTTCAAGTTCACGCCCCTGATCGGGCGCAGGCTCGCCGACCTCGCGATGGAGCCGGAAGGCTGACCACCCGCCCCGTCACGCCGGGAGGCCGAGGAGCGAGCGGGCCCGGTCGAAGGCCGGGGTGCGGTCGAACGGATCGACCAGGATGCCGTGCATGCCGACGTGGTTGGCGCCTTCCACACACTCGGGGGTGTCGTCGAGGAACACGACACCTGCCGGCATGACGGCCAGGGCGTCGGCCGCGGCGAGGTAGGCCTCGGGCGCCGGCTTCCGGGCGCCCACCTCCGACGCATCGACGAACGCGTCGAGGTCGGCGAACTCGGGCCGCCGGGCGAAGAAGTCCCGGCCGATGAAGGTGTAGGCCTCGTTCGAGAGCACCCCGACGCGGCGCCGAGCCTCGCGGGCGTCGCGCATGAGGGCCACGGCGGCCGGATCGAACAGATCGTCCGGCACGGCCTCGGTGAGTGCCCGGAACAGGCCCCTCAGGCCGTCGAACCCCCGGGACCTCGCCACCTCGCCCCAGTACTCATCAGCGCTGATCGCGCCCGCGCGGTAGGCACGCCACCGCGCATCACCGTCCTGGTCGACCGGCTCCCGCCCGGGCGGCCCCGTCCCGGTGGTCTTCTCGTAGGCCGCGACCGCGGCCCTCACGTCGATGATCACGAAGCCGATGTCCAGCAGCAGCGCGTCGTACATGGTCTGATCCCGGCCCGTCCCGGCGCGGGTCGGGATCAGACGCCGCCGCCGCAGAAGCGGGCCACGGCCGCGCTCGCGTCGGTCGACTCGTCGAGCACGAGGTGCCCGGCATCGGGGAAGCTGGCGACCGTGGATCGGGGCAGCAGTGCGGCCCAGCCCTCGGCGAGGTCGACCGGCAGCAGGCGGTCCTCCTCCCCCCACACCACGAGCGTGGGGATGTCCACCCGACCCAGCCAGCGGGGGAGCACCCGGTCGTAGGGCTGCTCCCACAGCATGATCGCCGTGGTGCGGATCTCGCGGTAGCGGTCGACGGTAAAGTCGACGTCCCCGGGGTCGCTGGGCAGGTACGGCAGGAGCGTCTCCATGCGGTGCACCAGCCGGCCCGGCAGCTCCTCGGGCGGGATGCGGAACAGGTCGTCGACCGCCACGCCGGGCACCCGCAGCCCGGCCGGTGCGACGAGGACCAGGCGCCGCAGCCGGTGCTTCTGCTCGATCGCGAACCGGGCGGCGATCAGCCCGCCGAGCGAGAAGCCGACGAGGTTGACGTCCGCGGTCAGCCCGAGCTGGTCGAACAGCTCGGTGTAGTGCAGCACCAGGTCGTGGACCTCGCGGAGGCCGTCGAGGTCCCCGGAGTCGCCGTAGCCAGGGTGGTGGGGGATGAGCACCCGATACCGCTCGATCCAGGGCTCCGCGAACGCCCAGCCGTGGAACGTGCCCGCTCCGTGGAGGAACACGATGCGAGGCGCGTCGGGGTCCCCGGCGGCCAGGACCGTCGTGGGGGTGCCGTTGACGTCGTGGTCGAGCCGATCGAAGACCACGGGCGACCCTGGTCCGGCGGGGGTGACGGGCGTCGCGGTCATGCCGCCGCCTCCTTCCTCGCCCGGAGCCGGGGTATGACCTCTTCGGCGAACAGCGTGGTGTTCTTCACGACCTTCCAGTGCGGCATGTCCCCGAGGGTGAGGTTGAGGGTCAGGCGGTTGGCGCCCGACTCCTCGATCCAGCCGCCGATGGCGTCGGCCACCTTCTCCGGCGTCCCCGCGACGATCCGGTTGATGGCTACGAGGTCGTCCCAGTTGGCGGAGCCGTGCACGTCGGCCGCCTGGATCCGCTTGCGGAACTCGGGCACGGTGACGTAGCCGGGTGGGTTGAGGTAGCGCGGCGTCGTGCGCAGCGCGTTCTCGAAGAAGTACATGACGTGGGGGAGGAACTCCTCCTCGGCCCGCTCGTCGCTCTCGGCCACGTACGCCATCACGCCGATGGCCACCTTCTCGGGCGTGGGCTCGTGACCGTGGTGGGCCAGGCGCTCGCGGTAGCGGTCGAACACCTGCAGCTGCACCGTCCGGGGGATGAACACCACCGAGTACCCGAACCCGAGCTCGGCCGCCAGCTCGATCGTCTCCGGCGACCCGGTCCCGACGATGTAGCACTCTGGGTGTGGCTGCTGCAGCGGCCGGGGCCAGGGGTTCAGGTAGCGGTAGGTGTAGAAGTCGCCCTCGTAGCTCCGGGGGCCGTCGTCGGTCCAGCAGTGCAGGATGATGTCGATCGACTCGCGGAACCGGGCCCGGGCCGTCGCCGGGTTCACCGCGTTGGCCCAGTACTCCATGCCCGTGCCCAGCGGGAACGCGACGCGCAGGCGCCCGCCGGACATCACGTCGAGCATGGCGTACTCCTCGGCCAGCCGGTTCGGGTAGCCCAGGTTCGGCGGGGTGCCGAAGACGTTGATCCAGCAGCTGGTCTGGGGGATCAACGCCGCCGCCGTGAGGTTGGGCGCAGGGTTCATCGAGTACTGGGTGTTGTGGTGCTCGTTGAGGACCAGCCCGTCGAAGCCGAGCTTGTCGGCGAGCAGCATCTCCGACAGGTAGCGGTTGTACAGCTCGTGGCCCACGTTCGGGTCGTAGTTGGCGTTGGGGAAGTCGACCCAGAGCGACTCGCGGTCGCGGTGGTCTGCCGGCAGGTCGGTGTACGGGAAGAAGTGGAAGAAGTGGAACTCGGCTTGATCGACCAGACCCATCGGACCCCCTCAGCGGTTGACGTTTGCCAGGAACTCGACCACGCGGCCGGCGACGCCGTCGGGCTCGTCCCACTCGAGCAGATGGCCGGCGCCGGCGACGACCTCCACCGGCACGCCGCGGTCGGCCCACGCCTGCGACGTGGCGACGGGCAGCAGCTCGTCCAGCTCGCCCCAGAGCACCAGGGCCGGGCCGGTGAGGCGGTGGAGACGCCCGGCCTGCCCGCGATCGCCCAGCGGCCACAGCAGGCTCGCGGCCGCCGCGTCGCACAGGTAGCGGGCCACCGGCCCGTCCTCGGGGCCGAGCTCGGCGAAGCGCTCGACGAACGGCTCGGGCACGCCCTTGGCGAAGAGGTGGTCCATCCGCTCCGCCGTCGGCACGGCGTAGAGGTCGAGGCCGGGGTGTGACTCGTCGAAGATGCCGAACGGCGCGAGCAGCACCGACGCGGTCACCGCCTCGGGCCGGAACACGGCCAGATCGGCCGCGAGCATGCCGCCCAGCGAGGCGCCGACCACCGGGCACGGCAGTGCGCCGGTGGCGTCGAGCGCGTCCCAGACGACCGCGAGCCAGCCCAGGTAGTCGTCGGGCGCCCAGAAGCCCGATCGCCCGTCGAGGCCGGGGATCTCGGGAACCACGACGTCCCAGCCGGCGTCGCCCAGGGCGTCGAGGGCCGGCGAGCGGGCCGGGTGGCCGGCGATCCCGGGAAGGTAGTCCAGGGTCGCCGCGCTCATGCCGCGACCGCGTTCGCCGGCCACCAGTGGTCCTCGGCATCGGCGAACAGGCCGCGCAGGCCGGGCGCGACCTGCTCGCCGAACAGCTTCGAGTTGTGCCGGGTGAGCTCGTCGCTCATGTTGCCGAACTGCAGCATGGTGAGCAGGTGCCCGCAGTTGAAGGTCCTGGCCACGTCCTCGAGGGTCTCCCGGACGGTGTCGGGGCTGCCGATGACGACGTAGCCCTTCTCGACCATCTCGTGCCAGGTCAGATCGTGCTGGGCCTGTTTGGCCCGCACGGTCGCCCGCACCTTAGAGGCAAAGCGCGCGCGGGCGGATGCCTCCGTTAGATAGCCGGGCGGGTCGGCGTAGCCCGGGTACACATGGAGCGACCGGTTGAAGAAGTACTCGGCCGGCTCCTTGTACAGCCGGTAGGCCTCCCGGTCGGTGTCCGCCACCCCGATGAACTGCAGGAACGCCAGCCGGTACGGGTTGGCGTCCTTGCCGTTCGCCTCGACGGTCCGCCAGTAGCCGCCCACGGTCTCCTTGGCCATCAGGTGGCCGTAGTACGACAGCGCGGCGTAGACGTAGTCGCGCGTGGAGCAGTAGTCCCAGGTCTCGACCGAGCCGCCGCCGGGGATCCAGATCGGCGGGTGCGGGCGCTGCAGCGGCCGGGGGAGCACGTTCACGTTGCGCATCTGGGTGAAGCGTCCGTTGAAGGCGAACGGCTCGCTGGCGGTCCAGGCCTTGAGCACCAGGTCGACGCCTTCGCGGTACTTCTCGCGCAGGGTCGCGGGGTTCGCGCTGTAGGCGTACGCGGTGTCCATCGAGGTGCCGACCGGAAACCCGCTGATCAACCGGCCGTGGGACAGCAGGTCGAGCATCGCCATCTCCTCGGCGACCCGGATCGGGGGGTCGTAGAGGGCGACCGAGTTG
Source organism: Actinomycetota bacterium (assembly GCA_046734715.1). GTDB lineage: Bacteria > Actinomycetota > Acidimicrobiia > Acidimicrobiales > VFJN01 > ZC4RG19. The sequence goes on from JBKPRV010000235.1 coordinate 9,718, forward strand.
CCGAGGACCGTGATGGCCGCACGGGTGGTGCGACTGGCCAGGATCGATCCGATGACGTTCGGGGAGGGCATGAGCCCGTAGCCGTTCCCGTGGTGTTCGTTGACGCAGATCCCGTCGAAGCCGCACTGCTCCGCGAACAGGAGCTGGTCGACGTAGCGCTCGTAGCAGGCGGCCATCACCTCGGGGTCGAACAGCGCGGGGTCCACGTCGACCCAGACGCTGCGGTGCTTCCGGTTGAAGTCCTCGGGCAGCTCCGGGTACGGCATGAGGTGGAACCACAGCAGCTTCACGCCCCTACGGTCGCCGAGCGGTTGCCGAAAGTCCACGACCGTGTGCAACACGGATCATGTCCGAACCGATAATGTTCGGGGCGTGGTCCGGGGGGTCGGCGTGCGACGCCTGCGCTACTTCGTGGCCGTCGCCGAGGAGCTTCACTTCGGGCGGGCGGCGGCCCGGCTCCGCATCTCCGCCCCGCCGCTCTCGCAGCGCATCCGGGAGCTCGAACGCGGGCTCGGCGTCGCCCTGTTCGAGCGCACGAGCCGCCGGGTGGCCCTGACCCCGGCGGGAGAGCGGCTGCTCGTCGAGGCCCGCGCCGTGCTCCGCGCCCTGGACCGGTTCGAGGTCGCGGCGGCCGAGGTCGCCGCGGCGCCCGCGGCCTGGACCGTCGGCTACTGCCACGGCAGCGAGGACGGCATGATGCGGACCATCCGGGCCTTCCGGGCCGAGCATCCCGAGGCCGTCCTCCGGCCGGACGGGCTCACCTCGCTGCTCATCCTCGACGGCCTGCGCGCCGGTCGGATCGCCGTCGGCATCGTGCGCGGCCCCGTGGCCGAGCCCGGTCCCGTGACGTCGGTGCCACTGGCCCGGGTGCCCGTCGACCATGTAGCGGTGCCGCCGGACCATCGGCTGGCGCGCCGGAAGGTGGTGCGAGCGCAGGACCTCGACCGCGAGCCGGTGCTCGTCGTCGAGCGGGCCGACGCCCCGACCGCCCACGGCGAGATCGAGTCCTACTGCGCGGCCATGGGCGCCCGGCCCCGCTGGATCACCCACGGTGCGGTCCAGGTGGAGCGGGTGCTGGACCTGGTGGCCCTGGGCACGGGGATCGGCTGGCTCAACTCGTGGCAGGCGGCCCGGGGCCGGACCCGTCCGGACGTCGTGGTCCGGCAGCTGCGGCCGGTGGCGCTCTACGACGAGTTCCGCGTCGCCTGGCGGACCGGCGACACCTCCGACCAGACCGCCGCGTTCGTGGAGGTCGCGCTCGCGACCTGCCGGGCCTGAGAGTCTCGCCAGACGAAACGCCCAGAGGCCACCGGGCTCACCTCATTCGTCTGATGACGGTTCGGGGGTGCCGCAGTACGTTCGACCCCTCCCCGGGGCCACCCGGTCCTGACCTCGTCCCAAGGAGGGGATATGACGGACCCCCGCGATCTGAACCTCATCCTGTACGTGGCGACCTACGGTGACACCGCGGCGGCCAAGGACGACTACGAGGGGCTCAAGCAGCTCGACCAGTACGCGGTCGTGGCGTCGGTCGTCCTCGATCGCGACCCGAGCGGAAAGGTCAACGTCGACGAGCACGGCGGCATGCAGGTCGCACGCGGCGCCACGCTGGGCGGGGTCGCCGGCCTCGTGGTCGGGCTGTTCGCCCCGCCCCTGCTCGCCGCTACGGCGGTCGGGGCCGGCGTCGGGGCGGCCGCCGGTGCGATCGCGAAGCATCATGACGAGAACAAGATCGCCTCGGCCGTCGACGAGGAGGACTGGCTTCCGCCGGGCTCGTCGGCGATCGTGGCTGTGATCGACGACGAGTACCTGGACAACGTGGACGCCGCGGTCGCGAAGGCCACCAAGAAGGTGAGCAAGGCGATCGACAAGGGCGACTACGACGACGTCGTGAAGGCGCTCAACGAAGGTGGCGAGAAGATCGTGGAAGCCATCGACAAGGGCTGAAGGAGTCTGGCGGGGCCCGTACGCCGTGAACGGGGGGAGCCAGAACGAGAGGAGATCTGATGGGCGCCCAGGACAGTCTCCAGGATGTCGTCGAGCCACCGGCCGTCGATGCCGATGCCCCGGTCGGGCGCTCCGGCAAGGCGCGACCCGTCGTGCACCTGACCCCGGACGAGCGTTCGGAGAAGGGTCGAGCGGCGCGCAAGGAGGTTCCGCGGCGAAGCCATGGCGAGTGGCTGCCGGCAGCTGACCGCCCGGATCCCATCGCCCTCCTCGAGGAGCAGGCGCAGACGCGCGTGCCGGAGCTGGTGCCGATCCGGTACGGACGCATGCTCGTATCACCATTCACCTTCTACCGAGGCGCCGCCCTCGTCATGGCGTCCGACCTCGCGGCGGCGCCACGGACGACGCTTCGAACCCAGCTCTGCGGCGACATGCACCTCACCAACCTCGGCGCCTTCGACGCTCCGGACCGCCGGCTCGTGTTCAGCATCAACGACTTCGACGAGACGCTCCCCGGTCCCTTCGAGTGGGACGTCAAACGGCTCGTCGCCAGCTTCGCGGTGGCGGGAAGGGACCGGGGGTTCGACCGGAGCACGCGCGAGGCCATCAGCCGCACCGTCGGGCAGGCCTATCGCGAGGCGATCGCCAAGTTCGCGGCGATGGGCAACCTCGCGGTCTGGTACGTACGCACGGACGTCGCCGATCTCGAGAGCCAGATCCGGGCGATGGCGTCCAAGGAGCAGCTCGACCGCTACGAGAAGAACCTCGCGAAGGCGCGGACGAAGGACAGCATGAAGGCGTTCTCGAAGCTGACCTCGGTCGTCGACGGCGAGCTCCGGTTCATCAGCGACCCGCCGCTCATCACGCCGATCGAGGAGGTCTTCGGCACCGAGGACGCGCAACAGATGACGGAGATGATCCGAACGGTGATCCGCTCGTATCGGCGAACGCTGCCGGGTGACCGTCGGAAGCTGCTCGAGCGCTACCGCTTCGTCCACGGGGCCCGGAAG
>JBKPRV010000236.1:0-9956 GCA_046734715.1 Actinomycetota bacterium
GGGTCGGCCTGGCCGAGCTGGCCCTGGGCGGGTGCACCACCTCCACCGACCACCTCTACGTCCATCCCGCGGGCGGCGGCGACCTGCTCTCGGCCGAGATCGAGGCGGCTCGCGACCTGGGGATGCGCTTCCATCCCACCCGGGGCTCGATGTCGCTGTCGCAGAAGGACGGGGGCCTGCCGCCCGACTCTGTGGTCCAGGACGACGACACCATCCTGGCGGCCAGCGAGGCGGCGGTGGCCCGGCACCACGACCCCGCCCCCGGCGCCATGGTCCGGGTGGCGCTGGCCCCGTGCTCGCCGTTCTCGGTCACGCCGGACCTGATGCGGCGGACCGCCGAGCTGGCGGCACAGCTGGACGTGCGGCTCCACACGCATCTGGCCGAGGACCCCGACGAGGACCGGTTCTGCCTGCAGACCTACGGCTGCCGGCCCATCGAGCACTTCGAGGCCTGCGGCTGGGCCTCGGACCGCTCTTGGGTGGCGCACTGCATCTACCCCAGCGAGGCGGAGATCGCCCGCCTGGGCGCCTGGGGCACAGGCGTCGCCCACTGCCCCAGCTCCAACATGATGATCGGCGGCGGCGGGATCGCCCCGGTCGCCGCCTACCGGGCGGCCGGCGTGCCCGTGGGCCTGGGCTGCGACGGCTCGGCGTCGACCGACTGCGCCTCCCTGTGGCTGGAGGCCCGCGGCGCCCTCCTGCTGGCCCGCCAGCGGGGCGGGCCCACGTCGTTCACGGCCCGGGACGCCCTGGAGCTCGCCACCCGCGGTTCGGCCGTCTGCCTCGGCCGCCTGGGCGAGCTGGGGGTGCTGGCCCCGGGCGCCGCCGCCGACCTGGTGGTGTGGAAGCTCGACGGCCTCACCTTCGCCGGCGCCCTCACCGACCCGGTGGAGGCCCTGCTGCGCTGCGGCCCCACCTCCGCTCACCACACGGTCGTGGCCGGCCGGCCCGTGGTCGAGGACGGCGAACTGCGAGCCACCGGCATCGCCGACATCCTCGCCCGCCACCGCGCCGCCGCCGCGAGGCTCCAGGGCCTCGACTGAGGCGCAGTTCTTAGTGAGGCAGCTCGGGTGAGCCGCGTTCGACGTAGCGGCCCCAGCCCTGCTCGCCGCAGAACCGGCCGTCGCGGGCTACCACCCGGCCGCGGGACAGGACCAGGGTGGGCCAGCCTCGGGCCACCTGGCCTGCGTACGGCGAGTGGTCGACCTGCATGTGCAAGGCCGGGGCGTCGAGGGCCTGGGTGCGGTCCGGGTCCCAGACCACGATGTCGGCGTCGGCGCCGGGGCGGAGGCAGCCCTTGCGGGGGAACAGGCCGAACGTGCGAGCGGGGGCCTCGGCGCACAGGCGCACCCAGTCCGCCGGGGTGATGCGGCCGGCCCGGACGCCCTGCCACACCAGCGTGAGCCGGGTCTCCACGCCGGGCAGACCGCCGGGGATCTCGGTGAAGTCGGCGAACCCCTCGGGCCGGTCCGCCAGACCTCGCCGCCGGTCGGCGGTCCAGAACGGGCAGTGGTCGGTGGACACCGTCTGGATCCAGCCCCGGGCCAGGCCCTCCCACAGCTCCTCGCGGTGCCAGGGGTCCCGCAGCGGGGGCGTGCACACGAAGTTCTCGCCGCCCGGGCCCTCCAGCACCGCGGCGTCGAGGTGAAGGTACTGCGGGCAGGTCTCGGCCTGGAGCGCCACGCCCCGCTCCTGGGCCGCCCGCACCTCGGCCAGCCCGGGGGCGGACGACAGGTGGACCACGTAGACCGGGGCGCCCGCCACCTCGGCCAGCCGGCCCACCCGCGCCACCGCCTCCGCCTCCAGCGCCGCGGGCCGGGTCTCACGGTGCTCGACCACCCCCGTGCGACCCTCGGCCAGCGCCTGGCGCCGCAGCGCCTCGATGGCCCCGCCGTTCTCGCAGTGCACGGTGACCAGGCCGCCGTGGCGGGCGCAGGCCCGCAGCGTGTCGAACACGACGTCGTCGTCCACCTGCAGCAGCTGCGGGTAGGCGAGGTAGAGCTTGAAGCTGGTCACGCCCCGCTCGATGCAGTCCGCCACCGTGGCTTCGGGCACGGCCTCGGTGAAGGTCATGTGCAGGCCCACGTCCACCGCGGCCGGCTCGGCCCAGCGCTGCCACGTGGCCAGCGCCGCGAGCGGGTCCTCGCCCCGGTAGGCCGTGACGTAGTCGATCACGGTGGTGGTGCCGCCCACCGCTGCCGCCGCGGTCCCGGTGGCGAAGTCGTCGGACACCCGCACCGCGCCCACCGGCAGCTGCATGTGGGTGTGGGCGTCCACGCCGCCCGGCACCACCAGCAGCCCGGACGCGTCCTCCACCGGCTCCCCCGCCAGGCCGGTGCCCACCGCGGCCACCCGGCCGTCGGGCCCGACGAGCACGTCGGCCACCCGCTCGCCGTCGACGTCGAGGACCGTTCCGCCCCGGAGCAGCACGGCGCCACCCAACCACATGGACGGCGCTTCACCAACCAGTAACATGCGCGAATTCAACAGTTCGTTGAGGCCGAGCAACCTCGACGCCCGTGACCGTCCTTGTTCCCGACCGACTCGACGATGCCTTGGCCGCTCTGGACAGCGACCCGGCGCTCACCGTTCTGGCGGGCGGCACCGACCTGATGGTCGAGCTCAACTACGGGCGACGGCGTCCCCTCGACGTGCTCTCCCTGCGCCGGCTCGCCGGGTTGCGGGACTGGCACGTCGAACGCACGGCCGCGGGCGCGGACGGGGTGGTGCTGGGCGCGGCGGTCACCTACACGACGCTGCTCGGCGACGAGCTGGCCGGCCTGCTCCCGGCGCTCGCCCAGGCGGCCCGCACCGTGGGCAGCCCGCAGATCCGCAACACCGGCACCATCGGCGGCAACCTTGTAACCGGCTCGCCCGCCGGTGACACGCTCCCGGTGCTGGTCGCCTTGGAGGCCACCGTCGAGCTGGCCTCGGCCCGCCACGGCGCCCGCCGCCTGCCGGTGTCCGAGTTCCTGACCGGCCCCAAGCAGACCGCCCGGCGGCCGGACGAGCTGCTGGTGGCCGTGCGGGTCCCCGCCGCCCGCGGTCGCAGCGAGTTCCTCAAGATCGGCGTGCGCAACGCCATGGTCATCGCGGTGGCGAACTGTGCGCTGGTGGTCGACCGGGAGCGGCGGGCGCTGCGCTGCGCGCTGGGCTCGGTGGGCCCGGTCCCCATCCGGGACGAGGGCGCGGAGCTGTGGGCCACGACCCGGCTGGACTGGGACGGCGATGCCGCCCCCCATCCGTCGGTGATCGAGGGCTTCGGCCGGCGTATGGCCGCCGCCGCTCGGCCCATCGACGACCACCGCGCCACCGCCGCCTACCGGCGCCACGCGGTGGGGGTCATGGCCCGCCGGGCCCTCGAGCGGGCCTGGAGGCCGGCGGCATGAGCACCGAGACGGTCGGGCCCACGTACGAATTGACCGTGAACGGCGTGGTGCGGCCGGTGGCCGGGGCGCACCCGGGCGACAGCCTGCTGCACGTCCTGCGGGACCGGCTGGGCCTGCCCGGCGCCAAGAACGCCTGCGAGCAGGGCGAGTGCGGGTCGTGCTCGGTGCTGGTCGACGGCGTGCTGGTGTGCGCGTGCCTGGAGCTGGCCGAGGCGGCGGTGGGCTGCGCCATCACGACCGTGGAGGGCCTGGCCCCGGCGGGAGCCGAGCCCGGCGACGCCGCGCTGGCGTCCGACGTGCTCACCGACGTGCAGCAGGCGATGGTCGAGGCCGGGGGCGTGCAGTGCGGGTTCTGCACGCCGGGCTTCGTGGTCGCCATCCACGACCTGCTCGACCGGGTGCCCGCACCGAGCCGGCTCGAGGTCCGCGAAGCGCTCGCGGGCAACCTGTGCCGCTGCACCGGCTACGGTCGCATCCTCGCCGCAGTGGAGCAGGTGGTGGCGATACGGTCGCGAGGCAACGGTGACTGACCTTCAGGCCCCGCCGACTCGGGGCGGATCGGCCGGCGGGCGCGTCGGCGACAGCCCGGTCCGCCCCGACGGCAGGCCCAAGGTCCAGGGGCGCTTCGCCTTCTCGTCCGACCTGCACGCCGAGGGCATGCTGTGGGGCCGCACGCTGCGGTCGCCGCACCCGCACGCCCGCATCGTCGCCCTCGACCCCGGCCCCGCGCTGGCCATCGCCGGCGTGTCGTGCGTGGTCACCGCCGAGGACGTCCCCGGTGCCGCCACCTACGGGCTCATCTCCGCCGACCAGCCCGTGTTCGCCCGGGATGTGGTCCGCTACGTCGGCGAGCCGGTGGCGGCGGTGGCCGCCGATCATCCCGACACGGCTCGGCAGGCGTTGGACGCCATCGTGGTGACCTACGAGCCGCTCCCGCCGCTGGTCGACGCCGAGGCCGCTGCGGACGCGCCACCCATCCATCCCGACGGCAACGTCATCCGCCGCATCGTCGTGTCCCACGGCGACGCCGAGGCCACCGGTGACGTGGTGGTCGAGGGGACCTACGAGGTCGGCATGCAGGACCAGGCCTTCCTCGGCCCGGAGTCGGGCCTGGCCGTGCCCGACGGCGAGGGCGGGGTGGACCTGTGGGTCGCCACCCAGTGGCTGCACGAGGACCGGGACCAGGTGGCCGCCTGCCTGGGCCTGCCGCCGGGCCAGGTACGCCTGCACCTGGGCGGCGTGGGCGGAGCCTTCGGCGGGCGGGAGGACGTGAGCATGCAGGTCCACGCCTGCCTGCTGGCCCTCACCGCCCGCCACCCGGTGAAGATGAGCTACCTGCGGGACGAGTCGTTCCTCGGCCACGTGCACCGCCATCCCGCCCGCATGCGCTACCGGCACCACGCCACCTGGGACGGCCGTCTGGTCAAGGTCGAGGCCGACATGACCTTCGACGGCGGTGCCTACGCGTCGTCCTCGGCCGCCGTCATCTCCAACGCGGCCCGGTTCGCCTGTGGGCCCTATCGGGTACCGCATGCCTTCGTCGACGCGTCGGTCGTGCGGACCAACAACCCTCCGTGTGGCGCCATGCGGGGCTTCGGGGCGGTGCAGGTCTGCTTCGCCCACGAGTCACAGATGGACCGTTTGGCCGCCCGGCTGGGGCTCGACCCGGTCGACCTGCGGCTCAAGAACGCACTCGGCCCCGGCGACGTGCTGCCCACCGGTCAAGTCGTCACGGGCACGGCGCCGGTGGCCGAGTGCCTGCGGGCCGCAGTGTCGTACCCGCTGCCGCCCCCGGCGGGCGACGGCCTGCTGGAGCGGCCCGGCGGCGCGGGCCGCACCGACGACCCGTCCCGCACCCGCCGGGGCGTGGGCGTGGCGGTCGGCTTCAAGAACCTCATGTACTCGGAGGGGTTCGACGACCCGTCGGAGGCCCGGGTGCGCCTGGCCGGCGGGGTGGCCACGGTGTCGTGCGCGGTGGCCGAGGTGGGGCAGGGCTTCGTGACCATCGCCGGCCAGATCGCCCGCACGGTGCTGGGCTGCGACGCAGTGGTGCTGGAGCCGCCCGACTCGGCGTCGATGGGCTCGGCCGGGTCGTCGTCCGCCTCCCGCCAGACGTGGATGTCGGGCGGGGCGGTGGAGCGGGCCTGCCGGCTGGTGGCCGAGCAGGTCCGGTCCGCCTACGCCCGCCGCCTGGGCGTGGCGCCCGAGGCCGTCACCCTGGCCGACGACGGCGGCCTGGTCCTCGCCGCCGGCGGCCCCGGGCGCTCGGTGACGGTGGCCGAGGCTGCGGGCGACGAGGTGTTCGAGGCGTCGGCGGTCCACCGCCACCGGCCCACCGTCCGGTTGGACGAGCAGGGCCAGGGCGAGGCCGATGTCAGCTTCGTGTTCGCCGCCCACCGAGCGGTGGTCGACGTCGACCCCGACCTGGGACTGGTGCGGGTGGTGCAGATCACCACCGGCCAGGACGTGGGCCGGGTGCTGAACCCCACGCAGGTCATCGGCCAGATCGAGGGCGGCATCGCCCAGGGCGTGGGCCTGGCCGTCATGGAGGAGATCGTGATGGACGCCGGGCTGGTCCGGAACCCCAGCTTCACCGACTACCTGATCCCCACGGTGGCCGACGCCCCCGAGGTGCTGGCCACCTGCATCGAGCAGCCCGAGCCCGACGCCCCGTTCGGCGCCAAGGGCGCGGGCGAGCCGCCCACGATCTCGTCCACCGCCGCGGTGGCCGCCGCCATCCGGGCGGCCACGGGGGTGGACGTGACCCGGGTGCCGGTCCGACCCTGGGACCTGATATGAGCGACGACAAGCGAGAGATCCTCACCTGGGAGGACTTCGGCGTGGCCGCCCGGGACCTGGCCCAGGCGGTGGCGGACTCCGGCTACCGGCCCGACGTGGTGGTGGCGGTGGCCCGCGGCGGCCTCACGGTGGCCGGCGCCCTGGCCTACGCCCTGGGGGTCAAGAACTGCGGCACCGTGAACGTCGCGTTCTACACGGGCGTGGACGAGCGGCTCGACGTGCCGGTGGTGCTGCCGCCCACGCTCGACATGGTGGACGTGGCCGGGCTGCGGGTCCTCGTGGCCGACGACGTGGCCGACACCGGCCACACGCTGCGCCTGGTGCGGGAGGTGCTCGCCCAGCACGTGGCCGAGGCCCGCACCGCGGTCCTGTACCACAAGCCCCGCTCGGTGGTCCGGCCCGACTACACGTGGCGGGAGACCGAGCGGTGGATCGACTTTCCGTGGTCGGCTCTGCCGGCAGTGTTGCCGTGGTCCGAAACGCCGGTGGTGGGCGGGGAGCCGGGGTGAAGGTCCGGGCCGAGCGCTTGCTGGCCGACCTGACGGCCCTGGCCGAGGTGGGAGACACCGGGGACGGCGGCAACTGCCGCTTGGCGCTGACCGACGAGGACGCCGGCGGGCGCGAGCTGGTCGTGGGCTGGATGCGGGACCTCGGTTTGTCGGTGCGGGTGGACCGCATCGGGAACGTGGTCGCCACTCGCGCCGGCCTCGACCCGTCGTTGGACCCGGTGATGACCGGGAGCCACATCGACACAGTCCGCACCGGTGGCCGCTACGACGGCACGCTGGGCGTCCTCGCCGGCCTGGAGGTGGTGCGAACGCTGGACGACGCCGGCATCCGCACTCGGCGGCCGCTGGCGGTCGCGTTCTTCACCGACGAGGAGGGCAGCCGCTTCGCCCCCGACATGCTCGGCAGCCTCGTGTACGCGGGAGGGATGCCGCTGGAGGACGCCCTCGACATCGTGGCCATCGACGGCGCGGTCCTGGGCGAGGAGCTGGAGCGGATCGGCTGGGCGGGCGACGCCGCCGTCCCCGGCCCCGCCCCGCACGCCCACGTCGAGCTGCACATCGAGCAGGGGCCGGTGCTGGAGGAGCAGGGGATCACGATCGGTGCGGTCACGGGAGTGCAGGGCATCTCGTGGCAGGAGCTGGTGGTGACGGGCCAGTCCAACCACGCGGGCACCACCCCGCTGCGGCTGCGCCACGATGCCGGCTATGTGGCCGGCTCGGTCGCCACCTACGTCCGGGACCTGGCGTTGGAGCTCGGCGGCCACCAGGTGGGCACGGTGGGTCGGCTGGACCTGCATCCCGATCTCGTGAACGTGGTGGCCGCCCGGGCCACGCTGACGGTCGACCTGCGCAACACGGACGGCGCCGTCCTGGCTTCGGCCGAGAAGCAGCTGCGGGACCACGTCGCCGCGGTCGCCGAGGCCGAAGGCGTCTCGTACAGCTGGCGGCACCTGGCTCAGTTCGACCCGGTCGAGTTCGACCCTTCGGTGATCGACCTGGTGGAGTCGACCGCCCGACGCCTGGGCCTGTCGGTCATGCGCCTCCCGTCGGGCGCGGGCCACGACGCCCAGATGCTGGCCCGCGTCTGCCCCACGGGCATGGTCTTCGTCCCCAGCCGCGGCGGCGTCAGCCACAACCCCGGCGAGTACACGTCGCCGGAGGACCTGGCCGCGGGCACGCGGGTCCTCGCCGAGGTCCTGGTGGAGCTGGCCGCATGAGTCGCATCGTCACGGTGGCCGCCGCCCAGCTGGGCCCGATCGCGGCCGACGAGTCCCGCCCTGGCGTCGTGGATCGCCTGCTCGCACTGCTGCGCTCGGCCGCGGGGCGGGGCGCCGACCTCGTCGTGTTCCCCGAGCTGGCGCTGACGACGTTCTTCCCCCGCTACTGGTACGAGGACGGCGACCCCGCGCTCGACGGCTGGTACGAGACCGAGATGCCCGGCCCCGACACCAAGCCGCTGTGGGACGAGGCGACCCGCCTGGGCGTGGCCTTCTCCCTCGGCTTCGCCGAGCTGACCCCGGCGGGTGAGCGCTTCAACACCGCCATCCTCGTCGGCCCGGACGGGTCGGAGATCGGTCGCTACCGCAAGGTCCACCTGCCGGGCCACGCCGAGCACGAGCCCTGGCGCCCGTTCCAGCACCTGGAGAAGCGCTACTTCGCCCGAGGCAACCTCGGCTTCCCGGTCTTCGCGGCCTTCGACGGCCGGGTAGGCATGCTCATCTGCAACGACCGGCGCTGGCCCGAAGCCTTCCGCATGCTCGGCCTGCAGGGCGTCGAGCTGGTCTGCGTCGGCTACAACACCCCCCTCCACAACCCCCCGGCCCCCGACCACGACCGCCACAGCGACTTCCACAACCACCTCGTGATGCAGGCCGGCGCCTACCAGAACGGCACCTGGGTGGTCGGCGTGGCCAAGGCCGGTCGCGAGGAGGGCATCGACCACATCGGCGGCTCCTGCATCATCCACCCCTCCGGCACCATCGTCGCCCAATGCACCGGCCTCGCCGACGAGCTGGCCGTCGCCGCCTGCGACCTGGACGCCACTCGCTCGTACAAGACGACGGTCTTCGACCTCGCCCGCCACCGCGAACCTTCGCAGTACGGCGTGATCACCGAGACCGACGGCGACTAGCGCGGCGGGCGGCCGACGATGCGCTGGAAGTTGGCGGGGTCGGTGACGCCCTCGGTGACCAGGAGGAGGACAGTGGCCGCATCGGGGACGGGGAGCTCGGTGCGGTGCTCGTGCACCAGGGCGAGGAGGCCCGCGAGGGCGGCAGCGCCGGTTTCACCGACATCGAGGCCGGCGTCCGCCAGGGCGCGGATGGCTTGGCGGCAGCGGTCGTCGTCGATGGCGAGGAAGGCGTCGAACGTGGCGGTCACCGTCGGGAGGGCCAGCAGCGACGCCAGGCCGCAGTTGAGGCCGGCCATGATCGAGTCGTGGGGGCCGGGGACCTCGACGAGATGGCCGGCCTTCACGGCGGCGGCCACGCAGGCGGCCGAGTCGGGCTCGACGCCGACCAGGATCGGGCCCTCGCCCCAGGTGCGGCCGGCGCGCAGGCAGGCGCCGGCCGAGGCGCCGAGGGCGCCCACGCCCAGGGGGACGACGGCGATGTCGACCGGCGTGCCGGCCGCCTGGTCCTCGATCTCGGCGAAGATCGTCGAGTAACCCTCGATCACGCGGCGGGGCACGTCCTCGTAGCCGGGCCATGAGGTGTCGGAGACGATCAGCGTCGTGTCGCTGGCCATGCCCGCGATCAAGGTCACCGCGTCCTCGTACGTGCCCGGGGAGACGATGACCTCGGCGCCCTCGGACGCGATGCCGTCGATGCGGGCCTGGGCGGTCCCGTCGGGCACGGCGATGGTGGCATCGACCCCGAGCAGTCGGGCCATGTGGGCCACGGCGCGTCCGTGGTTCCCGTCGGTGGCGGCCGCCAACCGCAGCGAGCCGAGCTCCTCGGCGACGGTGTCGGCGAGGCGGTCCAGCGACGTCCACTCGGCGTCGGCGCCGACGCGGTCCGGGAGCAGGCGGAACGTGGCCCACGACGCGCCCAGGACCTTGAACGCCGGCAGACCCAGGCGGCTCGACTCGTCCTTCACCAACACCCGGCCGACGCCGGCCAGCTCGGCCAGGGCGGGCACGTCCCGCAACGGTGTGGGCTGGTAGCCCGGCAGCGTCCGGTGGAACACCTGCAGCTCGGGCCCCGGCCGTGCGTCAGCGGGCAGCGGCGAGGTCGCGTGGTTGAGGTAGAGCGACGAGGGC
>JBKPRV010000237.1:0-7415 GCA_046734715.1 Actinomycetota bacterium
GACGTGGGCTCGTGCTCGGGCGCCACCACCGCGGAGCAGGTCCAGCTGTTCGCGAACCGCAACAACGTGGCGGCCAACGACGTGGTGGCCTACTTCGTGCGCTCGACGGTGCCGGCGTTCAACGGCTGCGCCTCGTTCCCCGCGGGCCGCCCGGGGGCGGTCGTGGCCCAGGGCGCCACCCAATGGACCCTCGGGCACGAGATCGGCCACGTCCTGGGCCTGAGCCATGTCAACGACAACAATCGCCTCATGACGGGGAACGGCACCGGGAACATCACGAACCCGCCTCCCGATCTCGTGGCCGGCGAGTGCACCACCATGCACACCAGCGCTCTCACCCAGGACATCTGAGGAGGACCACATGGCTGTCACCATGGAAGAGGTCCGGGCGGTGCTCGACCCGGACGAGCCCGACTACAGCGCCGCCATCCTGCTGGGCCCCGACGCCCTGCCCCACCTCCAGGTGCTGGTGGCGGGCGACGATCCCATGCTGGCCTCCAAGGCCACGTACGCCGCCGGCCTGATCGGCGGCGAGGACGGGGTGGCGTTGCTGCGGGAGGCTGCGTCCAGCGAGGAGCCGGTCGTGCGGGTCGCGGCGGCGGCCACCGCCGCCAATCTCTCGGCCGAGGAGTCCAGCGAGCTGCTGACCGCGCTGGTGAGCGACCCCGATCCCGGTGTGCGCAAGGTGGCCCGCAACGCGGTGCCCGAGGACGCGCCGGCGGCGCTGCGGGAGCAGGTGGAGCAGGCGCCCGACGAGCCCTCGGCCGGCGACCACGAAACCCACGACCCCCGCATCGTGTACGGCCTCATGCCCGGCGAGCAGCCGGGCGGGGCCGGGACGATGCCGGGCGAGCACGACGGCCTCATGCCCGGCGAGAAGCGGCGGGACATGGACGGCTAGAGGCCGAGCGGGAGAGCCGGCGGACCGTCCACGCGGCCTGCCGGCTCTCCTACTTTTGGCGGATCCCCGGGTCGCTTTCGGCCCGTAACATGGGGTTGTGCAGGCGCTGCTGCGCTCCGTATGGGACGAGCCCGCCTCCCCCGACCCACCGCCCCGCAGCTGGCGGGACTGGGCCCTCGTGGGCGGCGTGGCCGCCGCGGTGCTGATCGAGGGCGTCGTGCAGGCGGTCCAGGGCGGCGAGCCCGGCACGGTGGGCTGGGTGATCGTCGGGCTGGCGCTCGCGTCCACGCTGCTGTTCCGCCGGTCGCATCCGCGGGCCATGGTGGCGGTCGCCTTCCTCACGATGGGCGTGTCCACCTGGGTGTTGAGCCCCATGGGCCTCAACACGATCGCCTACCTGCTGATCCTGCCGTACTCCCTGGTGCGGTGGGGCTCGGGCCGTCAGATCGTGACGGGCGCGGCTGCGCTGGCCGTGGGGGTGGGCCTGTGCATCGCCGCCGACGACTCGGGGGTGCTCAGCGCCCTCCTCAGCGCCGGGGCCATCCTGGGCGGGGTCGCGGCGCTGGGCGTGGCCTTCCGGTACCGCGCGACGGCGCGGGTGCGTGAGCTCGACCAGGTGAAGCTGCTGGAGCGAGAGCGGCTGGCCCGCGATCTGCACGACACGGTGGCCCACCACGTGTCGGCCATGGCGATCCGGGCCCAGGCGGGCCTCGCCACCGCGGGTGGGGATCCGGGCGCGCCGCTCGACGCCCTGCGGGTGATCGAGGCCGAGGCCTCCCGCACTCTCACCGAGATGAGGGCCATGGTCCGGGTCCTGCGCCGCGACGAGCCCGCCGAGCGCGCCCCGAGCCCCCGGGTCGCCGACCTGGCCGCGCTGGTCGACACCGACCGCGCCGGCCCTCCGGTCCACGTCCAGCTCAGCGGCGACCTCGATGACCTTCCCGAGCCGGTGGGCGCGGCCATCTACCGCCTGGCCCAGGAGTCGGTCACCAACGCCCGCCGCCATGCCCGCGACGCCACCGGGATCCAGGTGCGAGTGGCGGCCGACGACAGCGTGGTGTACCTCCAGGTGAGCGACGACGGCGACACCAGCTCGGCCCCGAACGGGTCGAGCCCGGGCTACGGGCTGATCGGGATGATCGAGCGGGCCCACTTGCTGGGCGGCACGTGCGCAGCCGGCCCCAACCTCGACCGGGGGTGGACCGTGACGGCAACCCTTCCCCGCACGGGCGCCGTGACGTGACCATCCGGGTCCTGGTGGCGGACGACCAGGAGCTGGTCCGCACCGGGCTGCGGATGATCCTCGACGCGCAGGACGGCATCGAGGTGGTGGGGGAGGCCGCGGACGGGCGGCAGGCCGTCACCATGGCGTGGCGCCTGCGCCCGGACGTGTGCCTGTTCGACATCCGCATGCCCGGCCTTGACGGCATCGAGGCCACCCAGGCGCTGGCGGGCCCGGACGTGGCCGACCCGATGGCGGTCGTGGTGGTGACCACGTTCGACCTCGACGAGTACGTGTACGCCGCGCTCCGGGCCGGGGCCCGGGGGTTCCTGCTCAAGGACGCGGGCCCGGAGATGCTCGCCCAGGCCGTCCACGCGGCCGCGGCGGGCGACGCACTCATCTCCCCCAGCATCACCGCCCGGCTGCTCACGACCTTCGCCGGCGCCGGGCCGTCCCGCCCGCCGGCGCAGCCGGTCGAGCCGCTGACCGACCGGGAGGAGCAGGTCATGGCGGCGGTGGCCCGCGGCCGCACCAACCGGGAGATCGCCGACGAGCTCTACATCGCCCTCAGCACCACCAAGACGCACATCGCCAGCCTCATGACCAAGCTCGGGGCGCGGAACCGGGTCGAGATCGCCATGTGGGCCTACGAGACCGGCCGGGTGCCCGGCCGAAAGGATGACCGCGTGACCGGATGATCGGCCGGCCGCGAACCGGCCGATCCGCCGATGCCCGGATCACCCCGCCGCTCGCACCATCAGCTCGTAGGCAAGCACGAGCGAAGGGATGGCGAGCGTGTCCACGATCCTGTACAGGCTGGGCCGGTCCGCGGTGCGGAAGCGGCGGTGGGTGGTGGCGGCCTGGCTGGCCGCGGTGGTGCTGGTGGCGGTGGCCGGCGGGGCGGCAGGCGGGGAGTTCCACGACGACTCGTTCGGGACCATCCCCGGCTCCGACTCGAAGCGGGCCACCGAGCTGCTGGAGCGGACGCTCCCGGAGCGGGCGGGCTCCTCCGCCCAGGTCGTGGTGCACGCCGGGAACGGCGGCCTCGACCGGGCGGGCGGGGACGCGGCCCTGGCGGAGGCAATAGCGCAGATCGAGGCACTGCCCCACGTGGTGGGCGTCGAGCGGCAGCGGTCGGACGATGGCGCCACCGCGCTCCTCACCGTGCGCTACGACGAGACCGCGTCCGACCTGGGAACGGGCCCCTACCACCAGCTCCTGGCGACCGCCGCCCCGCTGGTCGATCGGGGCCTGGAGGTCGACTACGGCGGCGAGGTGCCCCAGAACGCCGAGGCGATCGAGCCCGATGCGTCGGTCGCCGTGGGCCTGCTGGCCGCAGCGCTGATCCTGCTGCTGGCGTTCGGCTCGGTGATCGCCATGGGGCTGCCCATCGGCACCGCGGTGGTCGGTCTGGCCGCCGGGTCCGCGCTCATCGGGCTGGGGGCCGCGGTGATCGATCTCCCCGGCGACGTCCAGGAGCTGGGCGCGCTGATCGGCCTGGGGGTGGGCATCGACTACTCGCTGCTGATCATCACCCGCCACCGGGCCGGGCTGCACCGGGGCCTCACGGTGGAGGACGCCGCCGGCCGCGCCATCGCCACCGCGGGCCAGGCGGTCCTGATCGCGGGCGCCACCGTGGTGATCTCCATCTTCGGACTGGCCATCGTGGGCATCTCGAACATCACGCTGGACGGGGCGGGCGCCGCCCTGGTGGTGGCGGTGATGGTGCTGGCCGCCATCACCCTGCTCCCGGCGCTGCTCGGGTTCGCCGGCAACAACGTCGACCGGTTCGGGTTGCCGGGGCGCAACCCCCGGATCGAGCCCACCACCGTCGACGCCAGCGGCCGCGCCCGCGGCTGGGCGCGTTGGAGCCGCCATGTGTCCCGGCACCCGGTCGCCTACCTGGTGGCCAGCGCGGCGGTGCTGCTCGCGCTCGCCGCCCCGGCCCTCGACATGCGACTGGGGCAGCCCGACGCCGGCACCCTGCCGGAGTCGTCGACCCTGCGGCGCAGCTACGACCGGTTGGCGCAGGCCTTCGGTCCCGGCGTCAACGGCCCGCTCCTGGTGGCGGTGGACCGCGCCGGCGACGACGGCGCGCCGGAGGCGGTGCGGACGGCGCTGGTCGCCGATCCCGGCATCGCGGCCGTGAGCGATCCGGTGGTGTCGGCCGGGGGTGACAGCGCGGTGATCCAGGTGGAGCCGGGCAGCGCCCCCCAGGACGCGGCCACCGAGGCGCTGGTCCACCGGCTGCGGGACACGGTGCTCCCGGCCGCCCTCGACGGCTCGCCCGCCCAGGCGCACGTGGGCGGCCAGACCGCGATGCTCATCGACCTGAGCGCGCGCATCAACGACCGGCTGCCGTGGTTCATGGGCTCAGTGATCGGCCTGTCGTTCCTGCTGCTGATGGTCGTGTTCCGGTCGATCGTCGTGCCCCTCAAGGCGGCCGCCATGAACGTGCTGTCGGTGGGGGCGGCCTACGGCGTCATCGTGGCCGTGTTCCAGAAGGGCTGGGCCGCCTCGCTCGTCGGCGTGCACGAGTCGCTGCCCATCGTCGGCTTCCTCCCGTTCTTCGTGTTCGCCGTGCTCTTCGGGCTGTCCATGGACTACGAGGTCTTCCTGCTGTCCCGGGTGCGCGAGGAGTACCTCGCCTCCGGCGACAACACCCAGTCGATCGTGGCCGGCATCACCACCACCGCCCGCGTCATCACCTCGGCCGCCCTGGTGATGATCGCGGTGTTTGCGTCGTTCACCCTGGGAGCCGACCCGGTGCTCAAGATGTTCGGCCTCGGTTTCGCCACCGGCATCCTCGTCGACGCCACCATCGTCCGGCTCGCGCTGGTGCCGGCGGCGCTGCAGCTCATGGGCCGGGCCAACTGGTGGCTACCCCGCTCGCTGGACCGCCGCATCCCCCGGGTGGACATCGAGGGCGAGACCCGGCTCCCGCCCGAGGAGCGGATGCCGGTCGCCACGACCGTGAGCGCCGCGGCGGCTCCCGAGTACGTGCCGTCGTAGCGTGGGCCGCTCAGCGCAGGTCGAACGCGAGGTCGAAGTGCCGAACGGCGCCGGCGAAGATGTTGGGCTCGATGTCCGGCGGGGTGATCACCCGCAGGTTGGTCCAGCGCTCGGTGAGCGCGCCGAACAGCATGCGGAGCTCGAGCCGGGCCAGGTTGGCGCCGATGCAGAAGTGGGTGCCCTGCCCGAAGGCCAGGTGGTGGTTGGGGTCGCGCCGGATGTCGAAGCGGAACGGCTCGTCGAACACGGCCTCGTCCCGGTTGGCCGAGGGGTAGGCGAGCATGACCCGTTCCCCGGCCTTCACCGGCCGGTCCCCGATGAGGTCGTCGCGGAGCACTCGTCGGAACATGTTGTTGAGCGGCGTGACCCAGCGGATGACCTCCTCCACCAGGCCGGGCACGAGTGTGGGGTCGGCGGCGGCCGCCTCCCACTGGTCCGGGTGCTCGGCCAGCACGGCGAGGCCCCGGGCGATGGCAGTGCGGGTGGTCTCGGCTCCGCCCGCGATGTAGAGCCCGGTCTCGTGCATCAGCCGCAGCGGGTCGAAGCCCGCGCCGACCCAGGTGGAGACCAGGTCGTGGGCCGGACACGCTGTGCGCTCGGCCGCGATGTCCTGGAGGACGGCGTTGAACTCGGTGATGGCGCCCACCACGCCGGTGAAGGCGTCGGTGTCGAAGGTGATGGAGTCGGTGCGCATGAGCCGCTCCGACCAGGACTGGAGGTCCTCCCAGCGGTCCTCGGGAAAGCCGATGAGGTCGGCGGTGAGCCGCGACGGCAGCTGAGCGGCCAGGTCGCGGACCACCTCCAGCCGGCCCTGGCCGGCCACCGCGTCGAGCAGCTCGTCGATGCGCTCCCGCAGGAAGTCGGCGTGGGACTGCACCGCCCGCGGGGTGAACCGGCGGCTGACCAGCCGGCGCTGCTCCAGGTGCTCGGGGTCGTCGAGGGCGATGGTGTTCGACTCCTCCATGGCCAGGTTGGCCCGGTAGGAGCCGCGGGAGGTGAACACGTCGCTGCGCCGCTCGACGTCGATGATGTCGGCGTGCCGGGTCACCACCCAGTACCCGTTGGCGTCCCGGTACACCGGAGCCTCCTGGCGCGCCCAGGTGAAGAACTCGTGGACCCGGTCGAGGTCGACCCACCAATCGGGGTCGAGGAGGTTGAGCGGAGGAGCTTCCGTAGCCGCCATCCCCGCACCGTACCGGCTCAGCGGGGCGGGGGAGCGGGCTGAGGGCTTGCGCGGCCCGGCGGCAGGAGGCCAGGGTCGGCACATGACCGACGACGATCCGGTCGGGGGCGCCATGGCGGTCACGGATGCCTTCCTCGACACCTTCAACGCGTGCGACGCCGCCGCCCACGCGGCGACGCTGGCGTATCCGCACGTCCGGCTGGCCAGCGGGCGGCTGCGCCTGTGGCAGGATGCGGCCGAAGCCATCCCGGCGATGGAGCAGGGCATGGCGGCCCTGCGGGAGCGGGCGGGCTGGCACCACAGCGAGTGGGACCACCGGCGGGAGATCCACGCCGGCCCGGCCAAGGTGCACCTCGACGTCCAGTTCACCCGCTACCGCGAGGACGGCTCGGTCATCGGCGTGTACCCGGCGGTCTACGTGATCGTCCGTGAAGGCGAGCGCTGGCTGATCGCGGCGCGCTCCAGCTTCGCCCCCTAGCGCTCACTCCTGGGCGAGGACGGGCGCGACGGGTCGGCGCGCCTGGCGCCGGGCGGGGATAGCGACGATGGCGGCGAAGACGACGGGGACAGCCAGGGCCAGCAGGACCAGGCTCGACGTCGGCACCGGCACCTCGGGGAGGTCGCCGCCGTCCATGAGCTCCCACAGGCCGAGGCCCAGCGGGATGCCCAGCACCACCGCCAGCGCGCTGGCGCCCAGCTGGGACACGATCAGCGCGGTGGTGGTCTGGCGAGGGGTGGCGCCCACCGACCGCAGCACCGCGTGGTTGCGGGCGCTGTCCCGGGCCGCGAACGCGGCCACGATCACCGCGTTGATGGTGGCCAGCACCAGCAGCAGGCCCGCGGTGACCAGCACGATGGTGCGCACCTGCGCGTAGAGCGGGTCGATGCCGCCGGCGCTGGCGGCCTCGCCGGGCTCCGCGGGGGTGCTGTGCAACAGGCCGAGGCTGGGCTTCAACCCCAGGGCCACCACCACCATGGCGACGCCGAGGGTGAGGCTGAGGCCGTTGGTGAGCAGGCGGGACGGGCGCCGCCAGGCCGAGCGCAGGCCCAGCGCGGCGGGGAGCGGCAGGCCGGCCGCCTGCAGCAGCCGGGCGAGC
>JBKPRV010000238.1:0-13090 GCA_046734715.1 Actinomycetota bacterium
CAGGGCGACGAACTGCTCCGGCGTCGCGGTGGTCGTCTGGTGGAAGTGGAGCGTGGACGTGCATCCTCCGTGACGTCAGGTGAATCGAACCGTGCTCCTCATCTCGCTCAGGCCCGCAGTTGGATCCCCTGCCCGACCTCACCCGATCCCGGCGGCCGCCACGCGGCGACCCCGGGGTCGGAGTGCGTCGAGCATGATGACAGGAGGTCGACGATGACCCGAGACAGCCTCACTCATCAGCCTGTCACGTCCTTGAAGGGGCGATCGTCATGACCTCAACCTCCAGCCCGCAGCCCACCCCAGATGGTCCCGGCTCGGTCTCCGGGGCACCTCACCTGCCGGTAAGGCTTCTGGCACATCGCCAGGCGAACGCGATGAAGCTCGCCGCCGACAACGTCGAGGCCCTGGTCATCCCCGCCTGCGGCCACTTCGTCGCCGAGGAGGCTCCCGACGAGGTGATCACCGCCCTGACCTCGTTCCTCGCCTCCTAAGCCAACGGAACCGCCGCACGACGAGTAGTCAATCATCCGCTTGGGGTGACGCCACGTCGCCCCGGAGCGTGCAAGGGTCGGTCCGCGGGCGGACATGGAGCGGAGGGACCCATGACCGACGATGCCATCCCGCGCACTGGGACCGACGACGGCGCGGTCCGTCCCTGCACCGTCGGGTTTCGGCCAGAGGCGGTTGACGACATGCGCCGCCGGGTCGCCGCCACGCGCTGGCCGGATCGCGAGACGGTCGAGGACGACTCACAGGGCGTGCGGCTCGCGACCATGCAGGAGCTCGCCCAGTACTGGGCGACCGATTACGACTGGGGCAGCTGCGAGGCGAGGCTCAACGCCCTCCCGAACTTCGTCACCGAGATCGACGGGTTGGACATCCACTTCGTCCATGTTCGGTCCCAGCACGAGGACGCGCTCCCGCTCATCGTCACCCACGGGTGGCCTGGTTCGATCATCGAGCAGATGAAGATCATCGGGCCGCTCACCGACCCCACCGCGCACGGCGGCACCGAGGCGGACGCGTTCCACGTCGTGATCCCCTCATTGCCCGGCCATGGGTTCTCCGCCAAGCCGACGACCACCGGCTGGGATCCGGTGCACATCGCCCAGGCCTGGGTGGAGCTGATGCAGCGCCTCGAATACGGCGAGTTCGTGGCGCAGGGCGGCGACTGGGGCGCGGCGGTGACCCAGTCGATGGGCATGCAGGCGCCGCCCGGGCTGCTCGGGATCCACTCCAACATGCCGGGCACCGCCCCGCTCGACATCGTCCCTGGTTTCGAGCACGGCGACCCGCCGCCGTCCGATCTCTCGGACGAGGAGCGCCGCGCGTACGAGCAGCTGAGCGGCTTCTACGCGAAGCACGTGGCGTATGCCCAGATCATGTCGACGCGCCCACAGACGCTCTACGGGCTGGCGGACTCACCGGTCGACCTCGCGGCCTTCATGCTCGATCACGGCGACGGGACCGGTCAGCCCGGCCTGGTCGAGCAGGTGCTGGAGGGAGGCCTGGACAGCGACCTGACCCGGGACGACCTGCTCGACAACATCTCGCTGTACTGGCTGACCAATACCGGGATCTCTGCCGCGCGGCTCTATTGGGAGAACCAGGCCGACTTCTTCGACGCCAAGGACATCTCGATCCCGTACGCCATCAGCGTGTTCCCCGATGAGCTATACCAAGCGCCGCGGAGCTGGGCCGAGCGGGCGTATCCGGAGAACCTCATCCACTACAACCGGCTCGACCGGGGTGGCCACTTCGCCGCGTGGGAGCAGCCGCAGATCTTCTGTGAAGAGCTGCGGGACGCCTTCAGATCGCTGCGTTGACGGGGGCCGGGCGTGCTTCGTGATCGCAACGAGCCCCAGGTCGACCTGCATCAACTGGCAGCGTTCGCTGATCCGCCCGCCGCCGCCGATCGGCGACCGGCTGTTCGAGATCGAGTTCCTCGACGCCGGCGTCGAGGCCTACGTGTTCACGTTCGGACGACCAAGGAGCGAGGACCATGTCTCAGGAACCGACAACCGCTCCGCTGACCGTCGTGCTCGTGCACGGCGCCTTCGCGGACAGCTCGAGCTGGAACGGTGTGACCGAGCGCCTGCAGGCCAAGGGCGTCAACGTGATCGCGGCCGCCAATCCGTTGCGCGGCATCTCGCACGACAGCGCGTACGTGGCCAGTGTGCTCGCCCAGATCCCGGGTCCCGTCCTCGCCGTCAGCCACTCCTACGGCGGCGCCGTGATCACCAACGCTGCGACCCGCGCCCAGAACGTCGTCGGCCTGGTCTACGTGGCGGCCTTCGCGCCCGACGAGGGCGAGGTGCTGGGCGCGGTCGAAGCAGGATCCAAGGACAGTGTCCTCAACTCGGCCTTGGTGCCGCACCAGTACCCCACGGACAGCGGAACGGGCACGGAGTTCACCATCGATCCCGCGAAGGCCCGCGACGCGTTCGCGTCGGACGTGTCCGACCTGGAGGCGGCGTTGATCGCAGTCAACCAGCGGCCGGTGTCGGAGCTCGCGTTCGGCGAGCCGTCCGGTCCGCCGGCGTGGAAGCAGTTGCCCTCGTGGGCGGTCGTCGCCACCGGTGACAAGGCGGCCGGCACCGATGTCGTGCGTTCCCACGCCGAGCGCGCAGGCGCCCAGATCACCGAGGTGGACGGCTCGCACGTCATCATGGTCTCCCAGCCCGACGCGGTCGTTCAGGTGATCGAGGCCGCGATCGCCGCGGTGAGCTGAGGTGGACGCGACGTCGTTCGGGCCACTCCAGCACATCGAGGCCGGTCCGCTGGACGTTGGGTACGTGGACGTCGGACCGACCGACGGTCGGGCCGTCGTGCTGCTGCACGGCTGGCCGTACGACATCCATAGCTACGCCGAGGTCGCGCCCCTGTTGGGCACCTCGGGGTACCGGGTAGTCGTGCCGTACCTCCGGGGCTACGGCACGACCCGCTTCGTTTCGGACGACACCGTCCGCAACTGCCAGCAGTCGGTCCTCGCGGTCGACGTCATCGCCCTGATGGACGCGCTCGGCATCGACTCGGCGCTCATCGGCGGGTTCGACTGGGGCGCACGATCCGCCAACGTGGTCGCCGCACTCTGGCCCCACCGGTGCAAGGGCCTGGTGTCCGTCAGCGGCTACCTCATCGGCAACCAGGATGCGAACAAGGCGCCACTGCCGCCGTCCGCCGAGCTGTCGTGGTGGTATCAGTACTACTTCGCGACCGAGCGAGGCCGGGCCGGGTATGACCGGTACCGCAAGGACTTCGCCCGGCTCATCTGGCACACCGCGTCTCCGCAGTGGGCCTTCGACGAGGCGACTTTCGACCGGAGCGCCGCGTCTTTCGACAACCCCGATCACGTCGACATCGTCATCCACAACTATCGGTGGCGGCTCGGCGTCGCGCCAGGCGAGTCCCAGTACGACGAGATCGAGGCGCAGCTCGCTCGTGGCCCGGTCATCACGGTGCCCACGGTCACGCTCGAAGGCGATGCCAACGGTGCGCCCCACCCGGACCCGAGCACCTACTCGACGAAGTTCTCGGCCAAGTACGTACACCGCACCATCACCGGCGGCGTCGGCCACAACCTGCCTCAGGAAGCGCCGGAGCGGTTCGTCGATGCAGTGATTGAGGTCGACGGGTTCTCGTGAGCGCCCTCCGTAGGGTTGTTCGCTGTGTGCTCCGGGGCGGTCAGTTCCCGCCCGTCTTGAGACCCTAACCGGGCCGATACGCGGTGTCTCCTTCCAAGTCGGTGTCCGCAGCGCGGGAGGCGATATGCCGGTCGGGTCGCACGAGGTGATGGGGCTCGGGACGCCTGTGAAGCTGGACCTGGCCACCGCCACGACGTCGGACCGGGTTCCCGACGGGACGACCGAGCCGGCTCGTGACGGGGTCAGCTCGTGGTGTCGACCGCGGCCTCGATGACCTGGATGACCGCGTTCGGTCGGGTGACGAGCGATAGGTGTCCGGCGTTGACGGTGGAGATGGTCGCTCCCGCGTGGGTGGACATCGCCTGTTGCTGTGTCGGGGGGATGACGTTGTCGGCCGTGCCGATCAGCGACCACGAGGGGATCGTCTCCCACGCCGGGGGGCCGGACGCCTCGAAGAACTGGTTGAGCGCCGCGGGCCGCTGGGCGGCGAAGAGCAGTGCCGCCTGGTTCCGGTCGACCCCATTGGCGAAGCACTCCTCATAGCCCTCGTAGGACTGATTGGCCTCGAAGCGCAGGTAGAGGTCGACGACCCCACCGGGCCCGGGGACCGGGTTGACGGCCGTGTTCGGGTCGACGCAAGAACCGGCCGCGAGGTCTACGAACGTCTGGCCGACGTCGGGAATGAAAGCGTCGATGTAGACCAGGGCCCTGACGTTGGGGTTCCCGGTGGCCGCGTTGGTGATGACGAACCCCCCGTAGGAGTGCGCGACCAGCACGATGGGCCCGGGGATCGACTGCAGGAAGCTGGCTATGTAGGCGGCGTCGCTCGCCGGGCCGCGCAGCGGGTTGGGCGGGGCGACGACCGTGAAGCCCCGGCGCTGCAGGCGCGCCATCACGCCGTTCCACGACGAGCCGTCGGCCCAGTCTCCGTGGACGAGCACGATCGTGGGTCGGGGCCCGTCCTGAGGCGCTTGCCGCTCGGACGGGCTCGCGGACGCCAGCCCGCCGGCCCACAGAGGAGCGAGCAAGGCCACAACGGCCAACACGGCGGCGACGATGACGAGGCGTCCAGCGCGGCGAGCCCGGTTCAGGTGTTCCATCGTGTCGTTCCTTTCCGATTGATCCGGTCGACCCAGGGTCGCGCCGGTCGATCCCCGGTCGCCTCCGTGGAACACCCGCGTCTGGTCCCAGTCGCACCCCGCAGGGATCGACTCGGGAGTTTCACGGAGTGCCTCACCAGCTCTGACCAGGAGAACAAGCGTCGCTTGGCGCGATGAAGCGCGGCTCCCTGCTCGGTGCACGCCTTCGCGTGCTCGAGTCTCGCGGGTGAGCCTTACGACCTCGTCGACACCGTCGGCCGAAACACCCTGGCTCGCTCCTGGCAAGTGCTGCGGGCCGGGGGCGTACTGATCGGTGCACGTCCAGCCGCCACAGGATAGGGGTCGCGACGACTTCGGCTCCGTGAGCCGTCTCGGCTCTCCCGACAGGCCATCGTGGTGCGGTCAGCTGAGCCGAGCCGGACCGGTCGTCAACGGGTCGGGGATCTGGCTACGAGTCGAGGTAGCGGAGCACGGCCAGGACGCGGCGGTGGTCAGTGTCCGACAGGGGGAGGTCGAGCTTGGTGAAGATGTTGGCGATGTGCTTCTCGACGGCGCGAGAGGATATGACCAGCGTGGTGGCGATCGCGGTGTTCGAGCGCCCCTCCGCCATGAGCGCGAGCACCTCGCGCTCGCGCGGTGTGAGGACGTCCAGGCGGTCGGCGCGGCGGCTGGCGCCCAGCAGCTGCGAGACCACCTCGGGATCGAGCGCGGTGCCACCGGCCGCCACCCGGGTGAGGGCGTCGACGAACTCACTCACGTGCGCCACCCGGTCCTTCAGCAGGTAGCCGATCCCGTCGGAGCGGCTGGCGAGCAGCTCGGCCGCGTACCGCGTCTCGATGTACTGCGAGAAGACCAGCACGGCCATCTCGGGATGGTCGCGGCGCAGGTCGATGGCCGCTCGCAGCCCCTCGTCGGTGTGGGTGGGTGGCATGCGGATGTCGACGACCGCGACATCCGGCGGCGGCGCGGCCGCGGTGACGGCCCGGCGCAGCGCGTCGGCGTCGGCCACTGCCGCCACGATCTCGAACCCCCGGTCGGTCAGCAGTTGAACCAGCCCGTCCCGCAGTACGGCGGCGTCCTCGGCGATCACGACTCGCAGAGGGTTGCTCATGCGCCGGTCGGGAGCTCGACCGTGACGGTCGTGGGACCGCCGGCGGGGCTGACGACGAGGAGCTGACCGTCGACGATGTGCACCCGCCCGGCCAGGCCGTCGAGGCCCCCGCCCGCCACGAGGTGGGCGCCGCCGATGCCGTCGTCGCTCACCCGCAGCCAAAGGGTGGCCCGTCCGCCGGTCGCTTCGAGTGTCACCGACCGAGCCCGGCTGTGCTTGGCCGCGTTGGTCAGCAGCTCGGCGACGCAGAAGTAGGCGATGGTCTCGATGGCCGGCGAGGGCCGGACCGCGATCTCCGTACGCAGCGACACCGGCAACGCGCTGCGGGCGGCCAGCGTCGCCAGCGCGGCGTCCAGGCCTCGGTCGAGGGCGGGTGGATGGATGGTGCGGGTCATGTCCCGCAGTTCGACGATGGCCTCGGTGGCATTGCGGTGGGCGGTGTCGACCAGGTCGCGAGCGCGCACGAGGTCGGGCTCGTCTGCCCCGGTCCCGCCCGGGCCTGCACCGGCAAGCTTCTCCTTCGCCATGTCGAGCTGCATGGCCAGGGCAACCAGCCGGGCTTGGGTGCCGTCGTGCAGGTCGCGCTCGATACGGCGCAACGTGGCGGCCGAGGCGTCGACCGCCTGGGCCCGGGTCGCCTCGAGGTCGACGACCCGCTCGGACAGCCGCGTAGGACCGAGCAGCCATCGGACCAGCAGCCCCTCGACGGTCGTCACGCCCCGGACGAACCAGGGGACGAGGAACACCCCGACCAGCCCGGCGGCCGACACCGCCAGTGCCCGGGGCCAGGTGTCGATGTAGAACTCGCCGAACTGCAGGCCCGAGTGATGGGCCACCCCGTTGGCGTCGGTGTTGGTCGGCTCGAACACGTACCACATGATCGGGTACGCCAGGAGGGCGAGGGCGCCCGCCCAAGCGACGATGGCCGCCCACAGGCCCACGATGACGACCGGGAACGACGCGACGACGTGGGCCATCGACCGCCAGCCGGCGACGTCGGTCAGGCCGGCCCCCAGCCATGAGAAGAAGCCAGGCGACCGCGGGCGTCGCCGGCCCGGCGTCGGAACATGCTCCTCGAGCAGCCTGCCGGCCACCAGGCGGTGCAGCCCGGCCCACTCGCGCGCGGCGAGAACAGTCAGCGCCAGCAGGGGGATCCCGATGAGCGTGATGGAGAGCAGCAGGCTGACGTAGAGCAGGATGGCCAAGGCGATGAATCCGACCAGCCCCAGGGCCGCGGCGATGGCCAGGTACAGGTGCTCCCGCCAGATGCGGGCTGTGAACGGCGTCCGGAGGAACGCCCGGAGCCGGGAGCCGGGCATGGTGGCGTCAGAGCGGCCGGGGGCGGGGTCGGGGGGTCCGGCAGCCATCGGGGTCATCGTGCTCGCTCGCGGCCCGCGCGCCAATGGTGGCACCTCCCGAACGCGGGGTACGGCTGGCCCACCCTCGAACGTTGGCGATCCTCATTGCTCCCCAGGTTGCCGTGGAGAAACGCCTAACCAGGCGCGATCCCTCAGCCCACACGCTCGAGTTGGTGCGGGCCACGAGAAGGGCGCGGGAAGAGCTCGGCACCGCGCCTTGCCGAACTCAGTCGACCAGCACCGACGCCGCGAACATCTAGGCGCCCTCAAAGGCCGAGTGCGGTGGCGATGGGCGCCAGCTTGCCCGGGTCGATGATGCCGTCGATGTGGCGGATGCGGCCATGTCGCACCCTGAGCGCGAGCAGAGACACGGCCCGGCCATCGCGCACCGCCACGACGCCGGCCTCCTGGTCGGCGGGGAGCGAGAGCAGGATGGTCGCGGAGCCGGGGCCCAGGAACCGCAGCGCGGCGGCGGCGACGTCGGCCGGACCGGTGACGGTGACGACCCCGACAGAGCCCCCGACGTCCGCCACGCCATCCACGTCCGGGTCGAGGATGGCCAGCAGGCCGCCGAGGTCGCCGGTGGTGCACGCGGCGATGAAGCGCTCGGTGACCAGCCGCTGCTCGGCCGACTCGACCCGGAACCGCCCGGGGCCGTCGACGTTCTCCGTGATGGTGCGGCGAGCCCGGCTGGCGAGTTGCCGGCAGGCGGCCGGGGTCCGGCCCACGATCTCGGCGATGTCGTCGTAGGGGTACTGGAACACGTCGTGGAGGACGAACGCGGTGCGCTCAGCCGGGGACAGCCGTTCGAGCACGAGGTGCAGGGCGATGCGAACGTTGTCGTCGAGGGTGATGCGGTCGGCGGGGTCGACCGCGCCGACCGCAGGCCGTTCGCCCACCGACGTATCGGGCGCGGTGGGGTGGCGGCGCTGGGACTTGAGCTTGTCCAGGCAGATCCGGCTAACCACGACCACCAGCCAGCCGCCGACGTCGTTGATCTGATCGATGTCGGCGCGGACCAGCCGGGCGAACGCCTCCTGCACGGCGTCCTCGGCCTCGCTCAGGTTGCCGAGCATGCGGAAGGCGACGTCGAGCACGTGACGCCGGTGGTCGCGCCACGCCCGGCCGATCTCGACATCCACGTCGCGGTGGTCGGTGGCGGGCCGCTGTCGTTCCATCGGGTGTGCTCCTCGGGCCAGTGTGCCGCGGTCGCGGGTTCGCCCAACCCCCAAGGACGACGCAGGGCCCGCGATGTGACACGGCAGCGCCGTGACATCGGCAACGTCACAGCCGGCCGCGGCCGGGCGTCCTTCCGGTCATGCATTCCACCACCTCCGCCACATCCGCTTCCGCCATCGAGATCCGCAACCTGACCAAGACCTACCCCGGTGGGGTCGAGGCCGTGAAGGGCCTGACCTTCGACGTCGCCCGCGGCGAGGTGTTCGGGCTGCTGGGCCCGAACGGGGCGGGCAAGTCGACCACGGTCGGCATGCTGACCACCACCATCGCCCCCACCGCCGGGCGAGCCTGGCTGGCGGGCTTCGACGTGGCGGCGGACCCGGTGGCGGCGCGCCGGGTCAGCGCCGTCGTGTTCCAGGAACCGGTGGTCGACCGCCCGCTCACGGGTCGCCGCAACCTGGCCGTGCACGCCCGGCTCTGGGGTCTGGAGCCGGCCGCCGCGGCGCAGCGCATCGACGAGGTCGTGGATGCGTTCGAGCTGGGCGCGCTCGTCGATCGAGCGGTCGACACCTACAGCGGGGGTCAGCGCCGCCGCCTCGAGATCGCCCGGGCGCTGGTCTCGGATCCCCAGGTGCTGTTCCTGGACGAGCCGACCGTCGGCCTGGACCCGCGCATCCGCTTCGAGCTCCTCGACTACGTCGCCGGCCTCCGCGCGCGGCTGGGGATGACCATCCTCATCACCACCCACTACCTGGAGGAGGCCGAGCAGCTCTGCGACCGCGTCGCCATCATGCACCGGGGCCGCATCGTCGCCCTCGACAGCCCCGCCGCGCTCCTCGCCGGTCTGGGCTCCGAAGTCGTCGAGCTGCGCCTCGACGGCGACGTCCCGGCCACCGTCGCGTCGTTGCGCACTCACGGCATCGCCGCCGACGACACGTTCGTGGTCGGCGCCACCGTTCACATCCCGCTGCGCGGCCGCGCCGGCCGCGACGCCGTCGCCGCGATCACCGACCTGGGCGTCCCCCTACGCGCCATCACCAGCCGGGCACCGACCCTCGACGACGTCTACCTGCAGCTCACCGGCGAGTCCCTCGCTGCGTGAACCCCCCAATCCCACCCGCTCGAAGGAGCCGACCCGATGACAGCCATCTCGCCCACCCTCGACCTGCCCACCAGGGTCGCGGTCGTCCCCCATCGCCGCCGCAGCAGCCTTGCCGCGGTGGCCACCCTGGCCCGCCGCCGGCTCGCACTCAGCGCCCGCACCCCCCGCGAGTTGCTGATCCCGATCATGACGCCGCTGCTGTTCGCCATCGTCATCGCCCCCGCCCTGGCGGACACGTTCGGCGCAGCACCCGGAGGCGTCGACTACATGACGTTCGTGGCCGTGTCCACCCTGGGGCTGCTCGTGCCGCTCAGCTGCGCCCAGTCCGGCCTCGGCGTCGTCGTCGACCGCCTGGGTGGCGCCCAGCGCGATCTGCTCGCCGCGCCCATCCGCCGCTCGCTGATCGTCGTCGGGAACCTCGTCGTCGCCGTCGCCCTCAGCGCGCTGCAGGTCGCGGTCGTCGTCGGCGCGTCGGCGCTGCGCGGCGCCGAGTACCACGTCAGCCTCGCCGGCGCGGGCTGGTTCGCCGCCTCGACGTTGGGCTTCGCCGTCGCCATGTACGGCGTCGCCGAAGTGCTCGCCAACCGGCTCCCCACCCAGGAGGACTACATCGCCGCCCTCCCCGCCATCGCCATCGTCCCCTACTTCTTCGCCGGTGGGCTGTTCCCCATCAGCGCCCTACCGGCCGCCCTCACCGTCGTGGCCAAGCTGCTCCCCATCACCCACGTCCTCGCGCTCATGCGCTACGGGCTCGTCGACCGCAGCGGTCAGGGACTCCACGACATCTGGGGCATGACCAACACCACCGCCATGGCCACGCTCAGCCTCGCCTTCGTCGGCCTCTTCGCCGCCACGCTCACGGCGGCCTCGGTCCGCGTGTTCAGGCGGGCTGCCGTCAGCTGACCACCGCGCCGGCCGGGTCGTGCCCCACGGCCCGGTCGGCCGCTTGTCGCGGTAACCGCATCATCGGCCGCGGAGCGTGGCGATCAGCCGAGCTATGCGGCGCTGCCGGGTCTCAGCGTTCTTGGCATCCTCGACGAGCGCGACGTGCTTGCGGCGAAGACCGTACGGCAGTCGGTCGAACGCCTCCCGGGCGAGCGGGTCGGCGTCGAGCGCCCCGGCCAGGTCCGGCGGCTCGGCCACCACTCGCGGCTCGGTATCGAGCTCGAGTGCCATCTCCACCTCGTCGCCGAGCGCGATCCCCGAGGCGGCGCGATTCGCCGCGCTGATGCCGACGACGAATCGCCCACCCATCGAAGCGACCCTGCTCCGCCAGCAGTGCCCGTTGATCGTGACGACGACCTTGGGTCGCTTGCCGGCCCCGAGCGCGCCGACCACCTCGGCTGGCACCTCAACTCCCGTGGCGTTGCCGGCGGGTATGACGGTGGCGGTAAAGGTCTGGCTCACGGAACGATCCACTGGCCCTCGCGCTTTCACAGACGGAAGCCGGGTCACGGTGTGGCGACCTTCCACAGGTAGCCGTCGGGGTCGCTGAAGTAGCCGAAGTAGCCACCCCACTTCGCTTTCGCCGCTTCCTTGACGACCTTGCCGCCTGCTGCGACCGCCTTGCTGAGCGTGTCATCCACCATGTCGCTCGAGTCGACGACGAAGTGGAACGAGACTCCCCGGAAGCCGGAGCCCTCCGAGGACACGCCGGCATCTTGTGCGGCCGCTTCCCGCTCGTAAAGCGCCAGAGAGGACGATCCGTCACCCAGATCGAACGACACGAACCTCGGGAAGTCCTGGTCGATCGCACAACCAAGGCCCTCGCGGTAGAAGCGCTTCGAACGGTCCAGATCCTCAACACCAAGCATCACCGCTGTCATGGACACGCTCATGTCTGGTCTCCTTCGTTGTTTGCGTTGCGTCACCAAACTGGACGCCGCGCCGCAGCCCCATTCGACACCCAGGACTATGACATCTGTCACACGATGCTGAGCGAGGCGACGGTATGAGGAACCAGGACGGGTGCGGCTGATGAGTGGGACGTGCCACAGCGGTCGATCGATGGACGGGTCGTGCTGCCTGGTGCGCCGACCTCACCCGCGCCGCGCCGGGCCGGTGGGACGCCCTATCGGGGCGGTCGGCGCATCGTGGTCAGGGTGGGACCGCCGGGGATGACCTCGAGGGCCGGGTCGACGACCTCGAAGCCGAACCGCCGGTAGTACGGCACGTTGGCGGGATCGGCGGTCTCCAGGTAGCAGGCCACCCCGGCGCGCCCCGCCCGCTCGAGGATGGGCCTCACCAGCCGGCCGCCCAGCCCCTGCCGCTGGTGCTCGGGGCGGACCGACAGGACCTCGAGGTACCAGTGGGGCTCAGCGGGGTGTGCTCGCTCGACGTTGGCGCCACAGCGCGCGAAGGTCGGGAACGCCCGTGGATCGGCGACCAGCACCCGGACGAACGCGGGCGTGGCAGCCAGCTTGCGCCGGGTCGTCCACGGGAAGGCCCCGGGCGGCAGCCAGACCGCGGTGGCCGCCACGTCCGGACCGCGCCAGACGGCCAGCACCGAACCAAAGGGGATGCCATCACGGACGGTGGCTGCGAAGAACGCCCGAAGGGCCCGCGCCCGGCGTCGGGGATCGGGGAACATGTGGCGGAACGTCGGGTAGTCCGCATGACCCGCCGCGATCGCCGCCGCGCCGGCACGGTGCTGTCCCGACGCCAGCACGGAAACGGGGTCGCCGGTGGGCCCGGCCGATTCGGTCACGGGGACTCCGCACCCATCAGGTTTCAGGATGCTCGACGGGATCGCGGAGAGTCGCGAGCGTCGGCTCGATGCTCAGCTCCATCAGGAACAGCAGGGCGTCGGTCGGGAGCAGGCGTTGCATCTCTTCGACAACGCCGCGGTGATCGCCCTGCTCGATGGCCTCGGCGTGCGACTCGACCGCGGCCACGAATGTCTCGATGTAGCGGCGCTGCCGGCCCAGAAGGTCCTTGCCCCCAGGGGGGTCGTGCCCTACGTACAGCGTGCCGTCATCCGGTAGCTCCGCCGCCAGGCGATCCAGGCTGACGAGCCACTCCCGCCAGCGCCCATCGGCGAGGTAGGCGTGCATCCCGTTGTAGGCGACGTCGCCGGCGAACACCGTGGACGCGTCGAGCTGCCACAGGCTGTCGACGTGCGACTCGCCCGGTCCGAGCTCGCGGACCGACAGTGTCAAGCCACCCAGGCGGACATCGTCGCCGTCGTCGACGGTCAGGTTGGGAAACACCCTCGTGCTCGGCCACTCGTCGCCCATCATGGGCCGACTACCTCCGTCTTTCCGTCTACGGGCAGCTTCATGGCTGCGATCAGGTTGCGCATGTCAGGCCTCCATTTCGTCGTCAGGGCCCGCCTGGGTGATCGGGTCGGGATAGAGCCAGCTCTGGAGCAGCCGGGTGACCCTGGGCATGACGAGCCAGGTCATGATCGGGACCGTGACGGCGGTGGTGAGGGCCAGGCGGGGCACCCGGGTGAGCTCCTCGAGGATGGGTTCGAGAGCGAGCACCACCAGGGTGATGAGGGGGAAGAGAGTGATCCAGGTGAGCAGGGCCATCTTGTATCGGGGCGGCGGATCGGCCGCCGGGCCGCCCGGCAGGGTGAACCAGGTCTCCAGGCC
>JBKPRV010000239.1:0-4018 GCA_046734715.1 Actinomycetota bacterium
GTTCGGAGCCGGCGACCTCGGGCTCGGTCATGGCGAAGCATGACGCCTTGGTGCCTTCGCACAGTGGGCGCAGGTACTGCTCCTTCTGCTCCTCGATGCCCCAGTGCAGCAGGGTGTGCATGTTGCCCTCGTCGGGGGCCATGCCGGATCAGCCTTTCGCGATGACGGTGTGGGCGCGGGCGAACAGCCCGAGGGTGGTGGCGTGGAGCAGGTCGCCGACCGGCTTGGGGGCCTTGCCCGCGTAGGCCCGGGCATGGGTGCCCTCCAGCACGATGCCGAGCTTGAAGCAGGCCAAGGCCGTGTACCAGGTGATGGTGGACGTGTCGCGGTCGGAGCGCTCGGCGTAGCGGGCCACGACCTCGGCCGGCGTGGGCAGGCCGGCGACGCCGCCGCCGACCCCGCCGAAGCCGGTCGTGTCGCCGTCGGGCCCGATGGGCCAGGTGCCCAGCATGTTGCCGAGGTCGAGCAGCGGGTCGCCGATGGTGCACATCTCCCAGTCGACGATGGCGGCGACCTCGGGCCGGTCGTTCGCGATCATCACGTTCGACAGGTGGAAGTCGCCGTGCAGGATGCCGGGGCGCCACTCGGTCGGCCGGTTGGCGTCGAGCCACGACGCGACCTCGTCCAGGTGGGGGATCTCCGGGCCGGGGTAGCCCTCCAGCTCGGCATAGGAGTCGAGCTCGCCCAGCCACCGAGGAACCTGGCGCTCCAAGAAGTTGCCGGGCTTGCCCAGGTCGGCGAGGCCCACCGCGTCGTGGTCGACGGCCCCCAGGGCGGCGATGGCGTCCGCCATGTGCAGGCCGATCTGCCGCCCGGCGTCGGGGACGTCCTCGAGCTGAGGCGACAGCCCGCCGGCGGGGTTGAAGCCGTCGACCGGGTCCATGAGGTAGAAGACCGCGTCGCCGGCCACGCCGGTCTCGGGCTCGCCGGGGCCGGCCACGAACGCCGGGTGCGGCACGTCGCTGCCGGCCAGGGCCTGGAGGACCCGGGCCTCGCGGCGCATCACGTCGTTGCTGAGTCGGCGCAGGTGGCGGGGGCCGCGGCGCAGCACGTAGGTGCGGCCTGCCCTACGGAAGCGCAGCAGCAGGTTTTGGGTCCCGCCCGCCAGCGCCTCGGCGTCGCTGATGGCCCCGTTGGCCAGGCCCTGGGCGTCCATCCAGTCGCCCAGCTTCGCCAGATCCACGAGGTCGGTGCCGGCCCCACTGAGCTCCGGGTCGCTGCGATCCGGACCGGGTTCCCTGTCGGCGGTGTCCGGACCGACTTCTCTGTCGCCGGTGTCCGGACTGCGCTCCCTGTCGCCGGTGTCCGGCTCCGTCGTCTCGCTCATGCAGGCGATCCTGCGCCGTTGGGGCGCTCGGCCGCCAGCCGCCGGGTCTCGTCCGACAGGGGCGTCGTGAGCACGCCCGCCACCAGGTCCACTAGGTGGCTGGTGAACAGCCGGTCGTCGCTGTGGGGCGCGCTGCGAGCTCGGCGGCCCAGCTCGACCGCGGCGAAGCGGATGGCCACGAAGCGCCGGTGCAGTCGGGTGGCATCGTCCTCCAGCAGGTGGCCGACGAGGTTGCGCCAGCGGAAGATGCTCGACGTGGGGTCGTCGAGGTCCGCCGGGTTGATGACCGGGCGGGGGCGGTTGATGAGGTCGGCCAGGATCTGCAGGTACTGGGCGCCGCCGTCTTCGTCGGCGAGCTTGGACGCCAGCGGTCTCACGAGCGCCCCGGCCAGCGCCCGCACGTCGTCGCGGCCCTCGGCCTCGTAGGCGTCGAGCATGGCGTGGCGGCGGGCCTCGACCTCGCGGTGGTGCTTGGCCATGACCGCCCGGAGGAGCCCGTCCCGGTCCCGGAAGTGGTACTGCAGCGCCGAGCCGTTGCGGGCCCCCGCGGCCCGGTTGATCTCCCGCAGGCTGATTCCGTCGATGCCGTGCAGGGCGAACAGCTGCTCGGCGGCGGAGATCAGCCGGGCCGCGGTGGGAGCAGTGGTGTCGGTGGCGGACGTGTCGGCGTCATGCATTCGCATTAGACCCTAGACCGACCTCATCACCTGCGGCTTCTATCCGTCGTGCGATGCTCGGCGGTGGTGCTGCCGGACGACGCTGACGCTTTGCGCCGCATACGAGCCATATGCCGGCGCTTCCCCTCGGTCGAGGAGGCGGCGCTGCAGGACCGGCCGCTGTTCCGGGTCGGCTCGCGGCGCTTCGCCATCTTCAACGGCGACGGCTCGCCCCCTCGGCCCCGCTGGCAGGGCGCAGGACGCTCGCTGCACGTGCTGACCGACCCCGCCGAGCGCGAGGCGCTCACGCAGGATCCGCGCTTTCGCCCATCACCTCATCACGGCGACCGGGGCTGGCTGGCGCTGCGCCTCGACCCGGGCG
Source organism: Actinomycetota bacterium (assembly GCA_046734715.1). Lineage (GTDB taxonomy): Bacteria > Actinomycetota > Acidimicrobiia > Acidimicrobiales > VFJN01 > ZC4RG19. The sequence continues at coordinate 2,366 of JBKPRV010000239.1, forward strand.
AGGTCGACTGGCAGGAGGTGGCCGAGCTGCTGGAGTCGGCGTACCGCCAGGCCGCCGGGCGCCGCCGGGTGGCGCGGTGGGACGGTCAGGCGGCGAAGTAGCGCCCGGGGCTGGTCCCCATGTGCCGGACGAACATGGCGCCGAACGCGCTGGGCGTGCTGTAACCGACCGCCGTGGCCACCCGGCCGACGGGCTCGCCCGCCGCGAGCAGCTCCAGTGCGGCGACGAGCCGGGCTCGCTGGCGCCAGCTGCCCACGCTCATGCCGGTCTCGGCCAGGAACAGCCGCTCGACCGTCCGCCGACCGGCGCCGGCCGCCCTCGCCAACTGCCCTACGGAGGTGTCGCCGGCGGGATCAGCCCTCAGCGCGATGGCCACGTCCAGCGCCCGGCGGTCGCGGGGGAGCGGGAGCTGCAGGGGCGCGGCCGGCAGCGTCTCCAGCAGGTCGAGCACCACGCCGAGGAGCCGCTCGTCCGGCGCCCGCTCGGTGTAGAGCGGCGCCCGCCGCACCGCATGGTCGACCAGCTCGCGCAGCACGGGCGGCACGTTCACGGCCCGGCAGCCCGCGTCGAGCCCTTGCGGGAGCTCGAGCGTGGAGGCGAGGTACAGCGCCCGCACCCGGACGCGTCCGGTCATGGCCAGCCGGTGGTGGACGCCGTCCGGTACCCACACCGCCCGCTGGGGCGGGACCACCCAGGTGCCGGTGTCGGCCTCCACCGTGAGCACCCCGCTCAGCGCCATGAGCAGCTGATGCCACCCGGGAGGCTGGGGCAACACCACCGGCGCCCCCGGCGGGTGGGTGACGGCGTAACCCCGCACCACCGGCTCGGCGTCGTGTCGCATACGCGACATCTTCGGCCGCATCTACGGCTGTGCGCCACACGGTGCTGTCCGTATCGTCGCGTGCATGGCCGCCGAACCGACTGCTCCACCCCACGGGCACCTGGCCCACTTCGCGGTGAACGCCGACGATGTCGACGAGGCCCGCCGCTTCTACGCCGAGGTGTTCGGCTGGACCTTCGAGCCGTGGGGCCCGCCCGGCTTCTTCCACATCCGCACGGCGGACGGCTCGCTGCCGGGCGCGATGGCTGGCCTCCAGGCCCGCCGCGAGCTGGTCCCGGGCCAGCGGACGCTCGCGTTCGAGACCACGGTGGCGGTGGACGACGTCGACAAGGTGGTCGCCGCGGTGGAGGCCTCGGGCGGCACGATCCTCATGCAGAAGACGACCATCTCGGGCGTCGGCGACCTGGTGTACTTCGCCGACCCGTCGGGCAACATCTGCGGCGCCATGCGCTACCACTTTTCCGACGGCTGAGGCCGGTAGGGTCGGCGGCCATGCTGCGTCGCCGCCGGCCCGAGGACCCGCTGGCGCAGGTGTCCCCGGCGTCGGTCTCCCCGCGCTTCCGCGGCGCCGTCGCCGCGGCCCTCGACGCCCGCCGGCGCTACGCCGACCTGGTCACGGGCATGCGCGACGGCCCGTCCCGCGATCGCCTCGCGGCCCTCGGGGCCGAAGTCGACGCGGCAGTCCTGGCCGCCTGGGACACGGCCCGCCGCGCCGGCGACATCGAGCGCACCCTGGCCACCCTGGACCCGGACCGGGTCACGGCCGAGTACAAGCAAGCCCGCCGCACGTCGGGCGACGACGAGCTGGAGGT
>JBKPRV010000240.1:0-4792 GCA_046734715.1 Actinomycetota bacterium
GTGTAGCCCACTCCGCGGCGCCCGCCCGTCCTGCGTCGCTGCTGCCGCCACCGCCGGCGGGACCCGGTGCTCGGTGGCCGACGGGGCTTGGGCCCCTGGTGCTCCCACGTGCCGCGATGCCGCGGTCCCCTCCCGGCGGACTGGCGGCAGGGCACCAGTTCCCCTGACCCGCCGTGGCAGCGGCGGGCCGGCGGGTGGCCCGGCAGACGGCGGGGCGGGGCCAGTCCCGCCAGGCGGCGTGATCGCGGGCGTTGAGTCCGGCAGGCGCCGGCGCTCGCGCAGGGCGTGGAAGGCCTCTACCACGGCGGCCACCCGCTCGGACATCTCCGGGTAGTCGGGGGGCTCGGGCGGGCTGGACCGGTCCGGGATCGCGACCTCCTCCGGCTCGTGCTGAGAGTCGCCAGTTCGGCCCTGGTGTGGTCCGGCCATCGCCCCTCCCCGACGCACGAACGGTACCCCAAGAACCGGCACGCGAACCCCCGGACCGAGCCGTCCCCCTCGCCACCCGTGGGCGAGTCCGCCACCCGTCCTGTCGTGGTTGTCAAGACCCATTGCCTCGACAACACCGACCACGTGGCGGTTGCGTGGGGGCGTCGACATCCTGCTCGAGGAGACCTCGGGCGAGTGGCGAGAGCAGCGGCACAGAGAACAACCTGTTCGTCGTGGATGCGGAAACGGTCAAGGCGATGTTGTTGCGGAACCTCGGACGGGCAGCTGATGATCCCGTCGGCTCGCACGACATGTACGCCGACGATGCGGTGCTCGAATTCCCTCAGTCGGGGGAGCGATTCGAGGGCGTCTCGAACATCCGAGAGTGGCGCAGCCGCTACCCGGGATCGGTCGCCTATGACGTCCAACGCATCAGAGGCGCGAATGACCTGTGGGTCGCAGAGATGACCGTCAGCTATGACGGCGGCGAACCGCGCTACGGCGTCGATGTCCTGGAGATCAGGGACGCCAAGATCGTGCGCGAGACGATCTACGTCGGCGAACCGTTCAACGCGCCCGAGTGGCGTGCCTCGTGGAGGGTCGCGCCGTAGTCGGCGCGCTGGCCGTCGAGATCGAGGAACCCGTGGAGAAGGCATCGTTCTCTCGGTTGACCGATTGACTCCGGGGCGCCATGCGCACCCGAGCAGGGGCTGGGGGTTGTGTTAGGCATCCGGCGTGGGGATCGGGTTGCTGCTGCTGGCGGTCGCGGCGGGGCTGCTGCTCGCCGGGGCTGAGCTGTTCGCCGAGCATGCTGCCTCGGCCGGCCGGCGCCTGGGGGTGACCGGCCTGGCCGTCGGTGTGCTGTTGGCCGGCGCCGAGCCCGAGGAGATGCTGACCGCCATCACGGCCGCCGCCCGGGGACACCCGGGGATCGCGGTAGGCGACGCCATCGGCGCCAACATCACCATGCTGACCCTCGCGCTCGGCCTGGCGGCCCTCATCCGACCGGTGCCGGTCGGCGGCCGGGTCCGCACCTACGCCATCGCGGCGGCGGGCACTGGTGGCCTGGCGGCACTGGCCCTGGCCGACGGAAGCCTGAGCCGTCCCGAGGGCTTCGGGCTCATAGCGGTCTACGTCGTCCTGGTCGCCGCCGTGTGGCGTCACGAGAAGCAACCACCGGTCATCGGCGAGCTCGCCGAAACCCTCGAAGAGGAGGACGACGACGAGCCGGAGTCCGACACCGAGCCGACCGCCGTGGGCCTCGTCCTGGTCCTGGTCGGCATCGCCGTCATGGCGGCCGGTGGTGTCTTCGCAGTGCAGGGCGCAGAGCGGATCGTCGACGCCCTGTCCGTGACCGACACCGCGGTCGGCCTCACCCTGGTCGCCCTGGCCACGACCGCCGAACTGCTGGCCCTCGCCTGGGCGGCCGCTCGCCGCGACATCAGCGAGCTCGCGGTGGCCGCGATCGTCGGCTCGGCCGCCTACAACGCAACCGCCACCCTCGGCGCCGCGGCCCTCGTCCACCCCGCCGACGACATCAACGTGCGACTCGCCGCAGTCGCCGCCGCCGCCCTGCCGTTCGTGATGTTGGCGCTCGGGGGCCGCCACGCACACGTCAGCCGCGCCGGCGGCGTAGTCCTGCTGGCCATCTACGCCGCATTCGTCGTCACCGTCTTCCGCTGACTCAGGCCACGGTCAGCCCGTGACGTCGACCTACGAATCGACGTGATGCCCTTCGACATCAGCGTCGCCGGGTCAACCTCCTAGGTGACGTTCTCGAGCCGGCCCGATCCCGTCCCGTCGGCCGGCCGGCGGTCGGTGTCAGGGTGAGCGTCGACGTCGGGGAGCTCGACCCCCGCCTGGGCATAGGCCTCGGGCTGGTCGAGCGTCTCACGTTCGAGCAGAGCCCGGGCCAGCGCCTCGAGCCGGTCGCGCTCGCGCCGGAGGAGGTCGACCACCTCCTCCTCGGCGCCGTCGACGATCCGGCGGACCTCCTCGTCGACCAGCTGCTGGGTCGGACCCGAGGCGGCCGATGCGCCGGGCAGCAGCAGGCCGTCGCCGCGGCTGTCGGTCACCGCGATCGCGCCGATCGCGTCGCTCATGCCCCAGCGGCCGACCATGCTGCGGGCGATCTGCGTCAGGTTCTGGATGTCCGACTCGGCGCCGGTGGTGAGGTCGCCGAACACGACCTTCTCCGCGGCGCGCCCGCCGAGCGCCACCTTGATCTTGGCCAGCAGCTCGTCCTGGCGGTAGCTGTAGCGGTCGCTCTCGGGGGTGGCGAGAGTGACGCCCAGCGCCTGGCCACGCGGGATGATCGACACCTTGCGCACCGGGTCCGCACCGGGGGTGAGCATGCCCACCAGCGCGTGGCCGGACTCGTGGTAGGCGGTGCGCCTGCGATCCGCCTCGGTCATCACCACCTGGCGCTCGGCTCCGAGGACGATCTTCTCGATGGCGTCCGTGAGGTCGTGCTGCTCGACCGCGGCATGATCCCGCCGGGCGGCGAACAGCGCCGCCTCGTTGACGATCAGCGCCAGGTCGGCACCGGTCGCGCCCGGTGTCGCCGCCGCGATGCGGTCGAGGTCGACGTCCGGTGCGAGTGGCACCGAGCGGGTGTGGATGTGGAGGATCTGCACGCGGCCGTTGCGGTCCGGGGGCTGGACCGCGATGCGGCGATCGAAGCGCCCCGGGCGGAGGAGTGCCGGATCGAGGACCTCGGGGCGGTTGGTCGCGCCGAGCACGATCACGTTCGTGCCGGGCTCGAAGCCGTCCATCTCGGTGAGGATCTGGTTCAGCGTCTGCTCGCGCTCGTCGTGACCGCCGCTGAGCCCGCCCACGTTGCCGGACCGGGAGCGGCCGATCGCGTCCAGCTCGTCGATGAAGATGATCGCCGGTGCTGCCTCCTTGGCCTGCTTGAACAGGTCGCGCACCCGCGACGCACCGACACCCACGATCGCCTCGACGAACTCCGAGGCCGCCGCCGAGAAGAAGGCCGCGTCGGCCTCGCCCGCCACCGCCCGGGCGAGCAGGGTCTTGCCCGTGCCCGGCGGCCCGTACAGCATCACACCCCTCGGAACCCGGGCGCCGAGCCTCGTGTACCGGCCGGGGTTCTTGAGGAAGTCCACGACCTCGACGAGCTCCTGCTCCGCCTCGTCGATGCCGGCGACGTCGTCGAAGCAGACCCGCTCGGGCCGACCGGGGCTGACCCGGCGCGCCGGGGAACGGCCGAAGGCGCCGAGGATCCCGCCGCCACCGCCTCCCGTTTGCCGGCGGTACAGCCAGAGGAAGAACCCGACCAGCAGGAGCGTCGGCAGGAGGCCGAGCGCGAGCGAGGCCAGAAGCGACCGGCCCGCATCGGGGGGCTCGGCGTTGATGACCACGTTCTCGCGCGCGAGCAGCTGGGTGAGCTCGGCAGGGTCGATGAACGCGGGGACCTCGGTCTTGAACTTGGTGACCGCGACCGGCTTCGCGCCGCCGGGCGCGTCGTAGGTCGCCTCGCGCTTCAGCTCGCCCTCGATGGAGGCGGCCCGCGAGCTGATCTCCTGGACGTTGCCGGCCTCGACCTGGGCGACGAAGAACGGCTGATAAGGCACGCGCTTCCGGTCCTCCGGCCGGCCGGTCATGAACGAGAGCAGGAGGTTCAGCGCCAACACCCCGACGAAGACCCAGGTGAACCACCTCCCGCGGGGGAACCGTGGCGCTCGGGAGGGAGCGGGTGCCCCGCGCCCGTCGGGTGCCGGGTCCACCCGCCAGCCGGGGCTCGTCGGCTCGGGCGGAGGTCGCGGCGGGGTCGCGGAAGCCGACTCAGGCGCCGGCCGGCTCATGCTCCGCATCCCGGCCGACCGTCTCGTCCGCCATGTACCGAGGGTACCAGCCGGGCCCGTTCGGGTCGGCCTCGCCGATCTCGGCGTCGTGCGCCTCGGCGGCCCGGCGCCGCGCGTCGGCCAGGGCCGCCACCTAGCAGCAAGCTCTGCTCGTCCGGTCGTGAGGTCAGGACGGCTGGCGGGACCGGGCGAGCAGCGCGTTGACGACGGCGGCCGCGTCGGCGGCGCCGTCGACGGTCACCGCGAACGCGCGGGAGTCGGTCAGCCGCAGCTCGAGGGCCTCGCCCCGGCGCACCACCCAGGCGGCGCGGCCGGCCAGCCGCAGGCTGCCGCGGTAGCCCCAACCGCCCCAGTCGACCGGGCGCAGGACGATCGCCCGGGCGGTCTCGATCTGGTCGAGCGGCAGGGTCACCCGGGGCCAGCCGACCGGGGACGACACCCGGACGCCGTGGACGCCGGCGGTCACGAGGACCTCCCCCACGAGCAGCATGGCCAGCCCCGCCAGCGCGCACACCGCCGCCACCCAGAAGGCGGTGACC
>JBKPRV010000241.1:0-5114 GCA_046734715.1 Actinomycetota bacterium
ACGGCGCCGGGCGGCCGTGACCGATCGCAACGCCTTCCTCCAGCAGCGCCTGGCCGAGGTCGAGGAGCGGCTGGCCGGCTCGGTGGCCGCCCGCCGCCGCGCCGAGGAGCGCCGCGTCGAGCTCGATGCGGGCGAGCAGGCGCTGGACCGGCTGCGCGGCTTCGTCGAGCGTCACCTGGCGGACCTGGAGGCGCGCGTCGCCGACCTGAGCGCCCGCCGGGAGCGGGAGACGGTGGCCCAGCGCCAGCTGTCGGCGCGCCTCGACGGCCTGCGCCGCGAGCGGGGCGCGGCGGAGAAGACGCTGGCCGAGCTGCGCGAGAAGGCGCAGCGCATCGAGCTCGAGGAGGCGGAGGTGCGAGTGCGGCTGGAGCAGGCCATCGAGCTGTGCCGCACGCAGCTCGACGTCGAGCCCGACACCGCGGTGAACGCCGAGGCCCCCGGGCTGGCGGATGGCATGACGCCCACCGTGCGGGTCCGGGACCTGGAGCGCGAGCTGCGGGTCATAGGCCCCATCAACCCCCTGGCCTTGGAGGAGCACGAGGCGCTGGCCGAGCGCCACACCTTCCTCACCGAGCAGCTCGACGACGTCAAGGCCAGCCGGCGCGAGCTGAACAAGGTGATCCGGGCCATCGACCAGGAGATAGTCCGGGTGTTCGCCGCCGCCTATGCGGACGTGAGCGAGAACTTCGAGCAGCTGTTCGCCACGCTGTTCCCCGGCGGCCAGGGTCGCCTGCGGCTGACCGCCCCCGACGACCTGCTCAACACCGGCATCGAAGTCGAGGCCAAGCCCTCGGGCAAGAACGTCAAGAAGCTGTCGCTGCTCTCCGGCGGCGAGCGCTCGCTGACCGCCCTGGCCTACCTGTTCGCGGTGTTCCGCAGCCGGCCGTCGCCGTTCTACGTCATGGACGAGGTCGAGGCCGCGCTCGACGACGTCAACCTGCACCGCTTCCTCGACCTCATCGCCGAGTTCCGCCAGGAAGCCCAGCTGATCATCGTCAGCCACCAGAAGCGCACGATGGAGGCGGCCGACTGCCTCTACGGCGTGACCATGCAGTCGGGCGGCTCCTCCAAGGTCATCAGCGAGAAGGTCGCCGCGGGCGCCTAGCTACTCGTCGTAGCGCCAGATCTCGACCGGGAACCCTCGCAGGGTGGTGGAGCCGGCCACCCGCCCACCCAGCCGGCGGGCCACGGCCTGGGACGCGTGGTTGTCGGGGTGGATCACGCTGCACACCCAGTCGGGATCCAGACCGGCCCAGGCCAGGGCGAGCGCGGCCCGGCCCACCTCGGTGGCGTAGCCGCACCCCCAGTACGCCCGCCCCAGCATCCAGCCGACCTCCAGCTGAGGCCACCCGAGCGGGAACCACAGGCCGCCGCGGCCGACGACCGTGCCCGTGTCCTTCTCCAGCCACGTCCACATGCCGTAGCCCCGTAGCTCCCAGTGGCCCAGCCACGAGCACAGGCCGCGCCACATGTCCTCGCGGGTCGGCACCACGCCGTCCAGGTAGCGGACGACCTCGGCGTCGAACAGGGGCTGCAGCGCATCCACGTCGGCCTCGATCGGGCGCCGGAGGATGAGCCGCTCGGTCTCGTGCTCGACGGGGATCAGCGTGTCCATCTTGGTCACGGTAAACACTGTGACCTCTGGGGTCACGGGAGACGCTGTGACCGCCTACCGGGTCGCCCGGGGGGGACCGGTAGGCTCCGATCCGCCATGGAGATCCTTGTCCTGCTCCTCGCCATCCTCGCCGTCATCGTGGTGGTGGGTGGCACCTGGTTCGTCGTCGCCCGCTCCCGCCGGGGCATCGAGCTCGAGCCGCCACCTCCGCCCCCCGCCTCGACCGCCGCCCCGCCGGTCGAGGTCGAGCCGGTCCCCGAGGCCGAGGTCGAGGTCGTCCCCGAGGTCGAGGCACCGCCGGCGCCGGTCCGGCCCTCCGTCCGGGAGCGGCTGGCCAAGGCCCGGGGCGCGCTGGGCGGCTACCTCGGGTCGATCCGGTCCCGCTCGGTGGACGACGCCACCTGGGACGAGCTGGAGGAGGCGCTGATCCGGGCCGACGTGGGCGTGGCCGCTACCGCCGAGATCCTGGACGAGCTGCGAGAGACCGCCAAAGCCGAGTCCATCACCGACCCCGACATCCTGCTGGACCGGCTGAAGTCCCAGCTCAAGGACGTGCTGGCTACCGGGGACCGCACCCTGCGCCACGAGCCGCCGGTCCCCAACGTCTGGCTGTTCGTGGGGGTCAACGGCGTGGGCAAGACCACCACCATCGGCAAGATCGCCCGCCAGCAGCAGGCCGAGGGCCGCCGGGTCATCATGGCCGCGGGCGACACCTTCCGGGCCGCAGCGGCCGAGCAGCTGGGCCAGTGGGCCGAGCGGACCGGATCCGAGATGGTGCGGGGCAACGAGGGCGGCGATCCGTCGGCCGTGGTGTTCGACGCCGTGGAGCGGGCCGCGGCCCGGGGCCACGACCTGGTGCTGGCCGACACCGCCGGGCGCCTGCACACCAAGACCAACCTCATGGAGGAGCTGCGGAAGGTCCGGCGGGTTGCGGACCGCGATCCGGGGAACGTGACCGAGGTGCTGTTGGTGCTGGACGCCACCACGGGCCAGAACGGTCTGGCCCAGGCCCGCCAGTTCACCGAGGCTGTCGACGTGACCGGCGTGGTCCTGACCAAGCTCGACGGCTCGGCCAAGGGTGGCATCGCCCTGGCCGTGCAGGCATCGCTGGGGATCCCCATCAAGCTGGTGGGGCTGGGCGAGACCGTGGATGATCTGGTGGAGTTCGACCCCGACGAGTTCGTCGAGGCGCTCTTCGCCTAGGAGGGAGGTTCCCAGTGTTCCGGACGTTGCTGTTGCCGGTGCGCCTGTCCTACGGGGTGGGCAAGGCCGGCGTGAAGACCGGCTACTACGCGGGCCGGCTGTCGGTGGGCACGACGTACCGTGCCACCCGGTTCGTGGGCCTGTCCCGGCTGCTGGCCGTGGGCGTAGGCGTGGGGATCGGCATGCTGGTGGCCCCCACCTCCGGCGCCGACCTGCGCGACCGGCTGCGCCGCCAGTGGGAGGCGCGCAACGCCCCCGCCAGCGACGAGGCCGTCGCCGAACGGGTCCGCTACGAGCTGTCCCACTCGCCCCGCACCTGGCACCTACCCCAGCCCGCGGTCGACGTCGTGGGCGGCACGGCCATCCTCACCGGCGGAGCCCCGCACGAGACCGGTAAGGCCGACATCGAGCGGGCCGCGGCCGCGGTGCCCGGCGTCTCCGAGGTCGACAGCCGCCTAGTCGTAGGCACGACCGGCAACGGCGACACCCGCCCCTGACCGCCACGACCCCCTAGGCAGGTATGGGGGTCGCCCCCCTACGACCTCGGACCGGCCGATGTCACCGTGGCCGCATGGTCGACATCCGCCGTGCGTTGCCCGCCGTCCCCGCCGCCCTGTGCCCGGGCACATCGCCGGCTCGGCCGCCACCGAGATGACCCGATCCGCTCTGGGGCCGTACGTCCGGGCGCCGTCGCTGCTGGGCCTGGTGGCGGTCCCGCTCTCCGCGGTGGCCATCTACCGAGGCATGTCGTGGTGGCCCGAGCGCTCCCGCCGCCAGCTCGGCTACTTCTGCTCCGTCCTGGTCGGCCTCGCCGTCGCCGCCGTCAGCTGGCTCATGGCCCTCGGGACATCGCTGTGCGCCAACTGGGGCGAGCAATGCTCGCCCGCGGAGGAGGTCGCCATCGACCGATGGGCAGTGCTGGGCCTGGTCTCGCTCGTGGCGATCCCGGGCCTCTACGCCGCCGCCGACCTCGCCACCCGGAGGCGGTGACCGCCCCGGCCGCCGGGTAGCCTGGTTGGCTCATGTTCGAGTCGCTATCCGAACGGTTCGAGGGCATCTTCGCCCGGCTGCGCAGCAAGGGAACGCTGCGCGAGGCCGACGTCGAAGAGGTGCTGCGCGAGATCCGCCTGGCCCTCCTCGAGGCCGATGTCAACTTCACCGTGGTGCGCTCGATGCTCGACCGCATCCGGGAGCGCGCGGTAGGCGCCAGGGTCCACGAAGCGCTGAACCCCGCCCAGCAGGTCATCAAGCTCGTCAACGAGGCGCTGGTCGAGGCGCTCGGGGGCGAGTCGATGCGCATCCACTACGCCTCGCGGCCGCCCACCGTCGTGCTGCTGGCCGGCCTCCAGGGCTCGGGCAAGACCACCAGCGCGGCCAAGCTGGCGCGCTGGTTCCGCCAGCAGGGGCGCAACCCGCTGCTGGTGGGCGCCGACCTCCAGCGACCCGCCGCGGTGGAGCAGCTCCGCACGCTGGGCGGGCGCATCGGCGTACCCGTGTTCAGCCAGCCGGGCGACCCCGTGGCCACGGCCAGGGCCGGGGTGGACGAGGCCCGCCGCCTGGGCCGAGACGTGTGCATCGTCGACACCGCCGGCCGCCTGGCCATCGACACCGAGATGATGGAGCAGGTCCGCCGCATCTCGGAGACGACCGGCCCCGACTACACCTTCCTGGTGGTCGACGCCATGACCGGCCAGGACGCGGTCACGGTGGCCGAGTCCTTCGACGCCACCCTGGCGCTCGACGGCGTCATCCTCACCAAGCTCGACGGCGACGCCCGTGGTGGCGCGGCGCTGTCGGTCAAGGAGGTGGTGGGCAAGCCCATCGCCTTCGCCTCCACGGGGGAGAAGGCCGAGGACTTCGACCTGTTCCACCCCGACCGCCTGGCCAGCCGCATCCTGGGCATGGGCGACGTCCTCACCCTCATCGAGAAGGCCGAGCAGGTCTACGAGAAGGAGGAGGCCGAAGCCGCCGCGGCCAAGCTGCTCGAGGGCAAGTTCACCCTCGACGACTTCCTCGACCAGCTCCAGCAGGTGCGGAAGATGGGGCCCCTGCAGAACCTCATGGGCCTGATGCCGGGCATGCCCAAGGAGGTGCGCAACGCCGAGATCGACGAGGCGCAGGTCAACCGGATCGAGGCCATCATCCGCTCGATGACCCGCGACGAGCGCAACGACTGTCTCTTATACACATCTGACGCTGCCGACGAATACCAACGCGTGGATTTGTCGGGGGGGGGCGGGGGCGTTAAAAAGGGGGGGGGGGGGGGGGGGGGGGGGGGGGGGGGGGGGGGGGGGGG
>JBKPRV010000242.1:0-2545 GCA_046734715.1 Actinomycetota bacterium
CCTGGCACTGTCACTGTCCTGAGCATTTGATCGCTAACCTGTAGGGGTCCTGGAAACCCCGAGGAGGCACCAGAAAAAGTGATCGTCCTCACCGACACGGCAACCGAGAAGGTCCGCAACCTCATGGAGCAAGAGGGCGTGGCCGACCTGGCGTTGCGCGTCGCCGTGCGTCCGGGCGGCTGTTCGGGCTTCAGCTACGAGATGTTCTTCGACACCGACGTGGCGGAAGACGACAAGACGGTCGATTACTCGGGCGTAAAGGTCGTCGTCGACCCGTCCAGTGCCATGCTGCTCGAAGGCGCCACGCTCGACTACAAGGACGGGCTCCAGGGCGCGGGCTTCGCCATCGACAACCCCAACGCTCAGCGCACCTGCGGGTGCGGGCAGAGCTTCAGCTGAGGCAAGCCCGGGTCCCGCTGGGGGGCAGGGCTGGCACTCAATGCCACAGCCTGGGGATCCACCAGACCGCGTGTCGCCGCGCCCTTACGGGCGGGATGATCGGTCCGATCCCTACGGCCCGGAGCGACGCAGCGACGGGCGCACCCGCGGCGAGGCCTACCACCCGGAGCCCTACGGCTATGACGCCGACGACGATCCGTGGGGATCGCAGGGCGCCTTCGGGCGCGAGCCGGGCGGCGCCGCCCAGAGCCGGCGCCAGTACGAGGCCGACCAGCGCGCCCAGCGACCCGCCCTCCCCGGGCCCCGCCTGGCCACCCCCATCGGCCAGCCGCCTCGCCGCCAGCAGAGTCGCCCCGCCCACTTGAACCCCCGGCACGACCGGCGGCGCCTCGGCGTGCTGATCGTCTTGGCCCTGATCGTCGGGGCCACCGCCTTCGGGGTGCAGCGCTTCGTGCTCACCGACGACAACGCCCAGGACGAGGACTCCCTCCTGCCGGCGCCCCTGTCGACCACCACCACCACCGCCACGCCCGAGGCTGCGGTGCCCCCGGGTGGCGAGTCGGGCTTCGCCACACCGGGCCTGCTCACCTTCCGGGGCAGCCCGAGCCGCAGCTACTACGGCCAAGGCCCGGCCCCGACCGATCCCGAGGTGTTGTGGAGCTACCCGGGCCGCTCGGGCGGGATGTGCTCCGAGTCGACCGTGGGCCAGGAGACCAAGGTGTGGTGCGGCAGCGGCTGGACCGGGCAGCCGTCGGTGTTCGAGCGCGACGGGCGCACGTGGGTGGTGTTCGGCGCCTACGACCGGGCGATCCACTTCGTGGACTACGACACCGGCGAGGACATCATCCCGCCCTTCCCCACGGGCGACATCATCAAGGGCTCGGTGACCATCGACCCGGACGGGATGCCGCTCGTCTACTCGGGCAGCCGCGACAACAAGCTGCACGTCGTGGCCTTCGACCGGCCCGAGCCCACCGAGCTGTGGTCGCTCGACGCCAACGCGGTCAGCCCCACCAAGTGGAACGACGACTGGGACGGCTCGCCGCTGATCATCGACGACTACCTCTACGAGGGCGGCGAGAACTCGCAGTTCCACGTGGTCAAGCTCAACCGGATGATCGACGGCAGCGGCCAGGTGCAGGTCAACCCCAACCTGGTGTTCAACACGCCGGGCTGGGACGACGAGCTGATCAACTCGCTGAACACCCGGAACAACGACGTGTCGATCGAGAACTCGGTCGCCTACCGCGACGGCGTCGTCTACTTCGCCAACTCGGGCGGGCTGGTGCAGGGCTGGGACGTGTCCGGGCTGCCCGACGGGGTCGAGCCGACGCGGGTGTTCCGCTACTGGGCCGGCGACGACATCGACGCCTCGGTGGTGATCGACGAGGAGGGGTTCCTGTACGTCGGGGTTGAGAACGAGCGGGGCAACGCCCGCGCGGCCGAGGTGGGCCAGCTGATCAAGCTCGACCCCCGGCAGCCCGACAATCCCCTGGTGTGGTCGCTCAAGGATCCCGGCGGCTTCTGGACCACCCCGGCGCTGTACAAGGACGTGGTCATCGCCGCCGCCGACGGGGGCACCGTGTACGCCGTCGACCAGGCCACCGGCGCGGTGCGCTGGACGTTCTCGCTCCCGCCGCCCACCTGGCAGTCGGCGGTCATCGTGGGCGACACGCTGATCCAGGGCGACTGCGAGGGTGGCCTCCACGGCTACGACGTGTCCGACACCACGGTGGCCCCCACCGAGCTCTGGACGGTGCAGCTGGAGGGCTGCATCGAGTCGACCCCGGCGGTCTGGGACGGCCGGATCTTCGTCGGCGCCCGCGGTGGCCGCTTCTACGCCATCGGCGATCCCGGCTGACCTGCGTTTCCCCGCGGCCGGCCTCTTATCCTCGATCCGTGCCCACGCTCTCCTTGGTGGTCGACGGCCGCGCGGTCGAGGTGCCGGACGACGGCGCCACGCTGCTGACGGTCCTGCGCGAGCGCCTGGGCATGATGTCGGTCAAGGACGGCTGCAGCCCCCAGGGCCAGTGCGGGTGCTGCACCGTGCTGGTCGACGGGGCCCCGCGGGTGGCGTGCGTGACGCCGGTCAGGCGGATGGCGGGGCGCCGGGTCACCACCGCCGACGGCCTGGCCGACCGTGACG